>SLSM01000082.1 GCA_007130445.1 Trueperaceae bacterium
CGAAGCTCAAGACCCATAAGGGCACCAAAGCCCGTGTGAAAATCACTGGGCGAGGTAAGGTCACGGCCATGCGATCCGGGAAGCGCCACCTGAACTTCAAGAAGTCAGGGAAGCGCATCCGCCAGGGTCGGACCGTCCTCGTCCTCGCCACCACGGAAGCGGAGCGCATCAAGCGCCTGCTGCCGTACGACTGAGGGAGGCCGACCATGCCGAGAGTCAAGACCGGGACGGTTCGCCGCGCCCGCCACCAGAAGATCCTCAAGCGCGCCAAGGGCTTCTGGGGCCTGCGCAGCAAGAGTGTCCGCACCGCCGCCCAGACCCTGCTCAACGCCGCCGACTACGAGTACCGCGACCGCCGCGACAAGAAGAACGACTTCCGGCGCCTGTGGATCAGCCGCATCAACGCCGCGACGCGCCAGGAAGGCATGAGCTACTCGCGCTTCATGCACGGCCTGCGCCAGGCGGGTGTCGAGGTCGACCGCAAGATCCTCGCCGATCTCGCCGTGCGTGAGCCCGAGGCCTTCAAGCAACTCGTGAGCGTCGCCAAGGGCCTGCAGGCCTGAGGCCCGCACCACCCGGGGCCTCAGCGCCTTCGGGCTCGGTGTCCGATCACACGGATCGCGATCACCTGGAACACCCGAGCGGCCGTCCGAGAGGGCGGCCGCTTACGCGTGCGGATGCTCCACCAGCGACCGCCGCCGAACGGCACCGTGCGCTCGAGGACGCGCAGGCGAGCGGTGACCGTCAGACGATCGCGGCCTCGTCGGCGCCGCCGACCCGCTGCCCGTCGGCGAAGCGCCCGGGAGCGAACGGTGTCAGGTCGAACGACGAGGGCTCACCCGCCACCAGCGAGGCCACGGCGGCACCCGTCGCGGGGGCGTGCTGGACGCCGTGGCCCGAGAACCCGGCGGCGTGGAGCAGCCCGGGGAGCGACGGGTCCCAACCGATGAGCGGGAGGTGGTCGGGTGTCACCTCGTAGTGCCCCGCCCAGCAGGCGCGCCGATCGAGTTCGGCGCTCGCCAGGAACGGGAACCGTGGCAGTGCCCGCTCGAGGGTCGGCTCGAGCCAGTCCCAATCGACCCGCTCGTTCTCGCCCGGCGGCTCGGCGGGATTGGAGCGGCCGAAGATCACCCGTTCGCCCTCCGAGCGCAACCACACGCCCGTCTCGACGTCGACGGTCAACGGGGTCGGTAGCGCGAGCCCCGCCACCGGTGTGGTGACGTAGACCGACCGCCGCGACGGCACCACGGGGACGTCCGCGCCGGCGAGCGCGGCGACCCGACCGGCCTGCGGCCCGGCGGCGTTCACGACCACCTCGCTCGTCAGCGACGCTCCGTGAGCCGTGTGCACCCGCCAACCGCCGGCCGTGGGCGCGAGCTCGGTCACCTCGGCCTCGAAGTGCACCGTGGCGCCGCCCGCGCGGGCCGCGCCGAGCCAGCCGAGCGTCACGGCGTGGGGATCGAGGACACCGTCGTCGGGACCGTAGCTGACGAGGCCGACGCCGGACAGGTCGAGCCACGGCCAACGAACGGCCGCCTCCTGCGGCGCCAGCAGATCCACCCTGCCACCGTGCATGCGTACGGTGGCGGCCTGCGCCCGCCACGCCTCGACGGCGGTCTCGGGGACGAGGAACGCGTAGCCGACACGGCGGAAGCCAGCGTCGACGCCGACCTCGGCCCGGAAGCGCGCGAAGCGCGTGGCGCCGTACGCCGAGAAGCGCACGTTCTGGGACGCGGAGAACTGATGACGGATGCCCGCGGCGGAGCGGCCCGTCGCGCCCGTCGCCGCGGCGGCGGCGCGTTCGAGGACGGTCACGCGGGCGCCGGCGCGGGTCAGCGACCACGCCACCGCGGCGCCCACGATGCCGGCGCCCACGACGATCACGTGCGTCCCACGCAGCGTCATGGCGCGTATGCTACCGCGCGTCGACACGTGCTGGCCGGCGGTACACTGTGCGCTCATGCAGGTCCTCCGAGGAACCGACGCCGCCCTGGCGGCCATGCAAGACCGCGGTCCAGACGCCGCGGACCCCGTCCGTCGCGGCCAGGTCGAAGCCGTGATCGAGGCCGTTCGCGCACGCGGAGACGCTGCGTTGCGCGAGTTCGGCGAGCGCTTCGACGGCGTACACCTCGAAGGGTTCGCCGTCCCGGACGAGGCGATCCTGGCGGCGGAAGCGTCGCTCGAACCGGCGCTGCGCTCGGCCATCGACACGTCCATCGCCCGCGTTCGCGCGTTCCACGAACGGCAGCCACGCGAGGCGGCGCTCGTGCCCGGTCCCGAGGGGTGGCTGGGACAGGTGGTGCGTCCGGTCGCGCGCGTCGGATGCTACGTCCCGGCCGGGCAGGCGCCGCTGTTCAGCTCGCTGATCATGAGCGCCGTGCCGGCCCAGGTGGCCGGTGTCGCCGACATCGTCGCGTGCGCTCCGCCGCGCCGCGACGGCAGCGTCGCACCCGAGATCCTCTACGTCGCGTCCGCGCTCGGTCTGCGGGCGGTGTACCGGCTCGGTGGGGCACACGCCATCGCCGCCATGGCGTACGGGACCGAGCAGGTCGGCCGGGTGGACGTGATCGTGGGCCCCGGGAGTCCCTGGGTCGTGATCGCGAAGCAACTCGTGTTCGGGCAGGTCGGGATCGAGTCGCTCCCCGGCCCGACCGAGACGCTCGTGGTCGCGGACGCCTCGGCCGATCCGCGGCACGTGGCCGCGGACCTGCTCGCGCAGGCCGAACACGAGGGGGCGCAGCCGGTCCTGGTCGTCACCGATGAGGACGTGTGGCGGGCGGTCGAGGCCGAGTTGGAGCGTCAGCTGAGGGACCTGTCGACCGCGTCCAGCGCGCGTGCGAGCCTCGCCGAGCGCGGCCTGGTGAGCATCGTCGAGAGCGTCGCTCAGGCGCTCGAGGTGGCCAATGCCTACGCGCCCGAGCACCTCTGTCTGCTGGTCCACGACCCGTGGTCGTGGGTCGGCGCCGTCGAGCACGCCGGCGGCATCTTCGTCGGTGCACACTCGATGGAGGCGCTCGGCGACTACGTCGCGGGACCCAGCCACGTCATGCCGACGGGCGGCACCGCGCGGTACGCCTCGGCACTCAACGTCCGGCACTTCCAGCGCCTCATCCCGGTCGTCGGGTTGACGCCCGCTGCGCTGGCGACGATCGGTCCCGCCGGCGCCCGGATGGCCCGTGCCGAAGGGCTCGAGGCCCACGCGCGCGCCATCGAGTCCCGGCTGTCGCCGTGCGACGAGGGGTAGCGCCGGTCAGCGGCTGGGCGTGTTCCGCTGCGGGAACACCAACTGCCGGAGGATCTCGGCGTACATGCGCAGCCGCTTCAGCGTGCCGCGTACGATGCCACGCTTCTCCTCCTTGGTCACCTGCGACACGCCCGGGAGCTCGACGTCCACGGTGGGCCACAGCGCTTCCGTGGCGTGCTCGGTGATCGCCACCTCGATGCCGTAGCGTGAGGTCGCCAAGCCGGGGATCTCCAGCAGCCGCACGCGCTCCACGGCTCGCTGGCCGTTCAGCTGCGGTGCGATGCGTTGCGCCGTGTCCGTCGACCAGCGGCCACGGGTGAAGACGCCGCGGGTCATCACCGCCTCGCCCGCGACGACGGGGGCTGCCAGCGCCCGGACGTGGTTCGCCGTCAGGCCGATCAGATCGGCATCGAGGAGCACCACCACGTCTTCGTCACGGCTCGCTGCGCCCGCGGCGACCGCGCCGCCCTTGCCGCGGTTCGTGGCCAGGCGCAGGACCTCGGCCCCCGCGCGCGCGGCGACCTGCGCGGTGGCGTCGCTCGAGCCGTCGTCGACGACCAGGACCGGACCGACGTCGGCTCTCGTGGCACACCGGACGACGGACGCCACGGTGTCGGCCTCATCGAGCGCAGGGATGATCACGACGACGCTGCGTTGCACGACCATCAGCCGCCCCGCAGGAGCGCCGGACGTGCGTGGTCGTCGTCAGCCGCCGAGCAATCCACCGAGCTCCTGGACCGTGATCAACACGATGAGCGCGAGGACCGCCATGATGCCGGCGAAGTGGATCGCTTCTTCCTGGCCGGGCCGGAACGGCTTCCCGCGAGCGCTCACGACCGTCGCGAGCAGCAAGCGTCCACCGTCGAGTCCCGGGATAGGCAACAGGTTGAACACCGCGAGCGAGAAGTTGATCAGGGCCGCCAGCAGCAGCACCGGGGCGATACCCACCTGGGCCGCCTGGCCGACCATCGTCACCATGCCGACCGGACCAGCGACGTCCTCATTCGGGCGACCCGAGAGCGCCGAGCCGAACCCACGGACGAAGGCCACGACCATCTCGGGGAACATGCGCACGCCGAAGTCGACGCTCTCGATCAGGGCGGTGCCGAGACCGACGCCCGGCACGCTCACCGGCGCCAGTTGCACGCCGAGCAGCGGACGCTCACCCGGCGCCAGGCCGGCCGGTGGCCAGCTGCTCACGACCTCGCGCTCGCGACCGTCCTCGCCCACCACGACCAGCGTCAGCGCGTCGGCCTCTGCGAGCTCCGCGACCATCCGTTCCGGGGTCGGCTCCACGACCGCGTTGAGGCGTACGATGCGATCGCCGGCCAGCAGGCCGAGCGACTCGGCACGCGAGCCGTCCGCGACGGCCACGATCTGGGCCCCCTCCACCTCGACGGGAACGCCCGACACCAGCTCGCGGAAACCGGGAGCCAGCACCACGGCGCTCGCCAGCAAGAGCGTGCCGAGGATGTAGTTGGCGATCACGCCCGCCGAGAGCACCCACGCCTTCTGTGGGAGTCGCAGTCGGGCCATGCCCTCGGTGGGCGACTGGAGGCGACCCTGCTCGTCGACGCTCGACGCCATACCCGGCAAGTCGACGTACCCCCCCAACGGCAACAGCGACAGGCGCCACTCGGTCCCGCGCCAGTGCCGCTTGAACACGACCGGCCCCATCCCGACGCTGAACGCACGCACGTGCACGCCGACCGAGCGGGCGGCGAGGTAGTGGGCGAGCTCGTGTACGAGCACCGCCGTCATCAAGATCGCGAGGAACACCAGGGCCGTCAGCATCGTTGCACGTCTCCATCCACCCAACCAGTATGCACGGGCGCGAGGCCCTCGAAGGGCGCCCAGCCCACGCTACCGCGAGCGCCCGTCACTGCAGCGCCTCGAGGGCACGCACGACGTCGGCCTTGCCGAGGATCCCCACGACGCGGCCTCGTGCGTCGACGACCACGAGCCTGCCGAGCTCGCTGGCCGCGAGGCGGCGCACGCCGAGCTCGAGCGGCTCGTTGGCGCCGATGGTCTCCGCCGGTCGGAGCAGCGACGTCATCCCGGCGTCGTCGTCGGCGCCATCGGCGTCGGCGATCCGCGCCATGCCCAGGAGCTGCTCGTCTGGATCGACGACGGGGTAGCACGGGTGGGTCTTCCAGGCCCGCATCGCGCGAAAACGATCGATGGGCATGCCGACGTCGATCGTGATCGGATCGCGGCTCATCCACTCGGCCACGCGCCGGCCCTCGAAGGCGCTGCGCATCGACTCCGCCTGCACCTCCGCCCGACCCGCGTTGTAGACGAAGAAGGCGACGGCCATGAGGAGCAAGTTGAGCGACAGGAAGCCGTACACGCCGAGGCCGATGGCGAGGACCTGGGAGACACCGCCGGCGATCAGCGTGGCCCGGTCGCGCGCGAGGAAGAGCGCGAGCAGGGACCGCAGCACCCTGCCACCGTCGAGCGGCAGGGCCGGCAGCAGGTTGAACAACGCCAGGAAGACGTTCGTGATCGCCAGGTAGGCGACCACGAAGGTGAGGCCGTCGGGCATCGTGACCGACGTCAACAGCGTGCCCAGCACCGCGCCGAGCACCCCCGAGGTGATCGGCCCCACGATGGCGACGACGGCCTCGGCTCCGCGCTGGCGCGGCATGTCTTCGAGTTGCGCCACGCCGCCGAGGAACCAGAGCGTGATGCCGCGCGTGGCGACGCCGTACACCCGCGCGGCCATCGCGTGGCCGAGCTCGTGGATCACGACGCTCGTGAACAGACCGAGGGCGGCGCTCAGTCCCAGGACGTACGGGGTGACCCCGCGGGAGAGCGCGGCGCCGTCGATGTCGATGCCCACGGCCGCGAGCAGCTCGGCGTACGCCGGCACCTGGCTCGAGATCAGCCAGGCGAAGAGCGGCAGCACGAGCGCGAACGAGGGATCGAGCGAGAGCGGGATGCCCAGCAGCTTGAACGGTAGCTTCCAACCGCGTCCGGTCACGGCCGGCCCTTCGCAGCGACCACGGCACGCGCCAGCGCCCGAGCGTCGGCGTCGAGCGCGGGCAAGGCGTCCCAATCGTCGGCAGCCGGCCAGTCGTGCGACAGCACCCCCTCGATCACGGCAGGGATGTGATCGAAGCGCAGGTCGCCGGCCAAGAAGGCCGCGACGGCGACCTCGTCGGCGGCGTTCAGCGCCAGCGGGGCGCTGCCGCCGCGCCGCCCGGCGGCGAACGCCAGCCCGAGGCAGGGGAAGCGCGCGGTGTCCGGTGGTTCGAAGCTCCACGATCCGGTCAGCGGCAGCGGCTCGAGCGGCACGGCCGGGCGCTCGGGTGCCTCGAGGGCGTACAGGATCGGGAGCCGCATGTCGTGCGGTCCGAGCTGCGCCTTGATCGAGCCGTCGCGGAAGCGCACCAGCGCGTGCACGAGGGATTGCGGATGGACGACGACCTCGATGCGGTCGAACGACAGGTCGAAGAGCAGCGCAGCCTCGATCACCTCGAGGCCCTTGTTGAAGAGCGTCGCCGAGTCGATGGTCACCTTCGGACCCATGCGCCAGGTCGGATGGGCCAGCGCCTGTTCGGGCGTCACGGTCGAGAGGTCTCGCGGGCCCGTGCGGAACGGACCCCCCGACGCGGTGAGGACGACGCGCTCGACACCCGCTCGCGGCTCGCCGACGAGCGTCTGGTAGAGCCCCGCGTGCTCGGAGTCGATCGGCGTGAGCCGGGCACCCGACGCCCGCGCGGCGCGCCACACGAGTGCCCCCGCACAGACCATCGCCTCCTTGGTGGCGAGCGCAACGTGCCGCCCCTGCTCCAGGGCGGCGCGGACCGGCGCCAGGCCGCGAAAGCCGGGCACGGCCGCGACGACCGTGTCGACGTCGGCGGTGGCCGCTTCGAGCAACCCATCGTCACCCGTCACCAGCCGCGTTCCGCTGGGTAGATGACGCTCCACCTCGTCCGCCACGGCGTGGTCGCACGACACCAGTTCGGGGCGCCAGCGCCGCATCTGTTCGATCAGGACGTCGGCTCGCCGTCCCGCTGCGAGCGCCACGACACGATGCCCCGTCCAGGCCGCCACGTCGAGCGCCTGCGTGCCGATGGAGCCGGTGGAGCCGAGGACGCTCACACGCCGGCCATGGACCGGGGCGGGCCAGGGCTGCCCGAGGGGATCGAGGCCACGCGACGACATGCCGCATTCTGCCACGCCTTCCGGCGTCCACGACGTGCAGGCGGGCGGAGCGAGGCGCGCGCGACCTCTGGTAGCATGTGGGCGTCAGGTCTGGCGAGGAGGACCCGCATGCTGGTGCGCGAGTGGATGACGAAGGATCCGCAGACGGTGTCGGCGACGACGCCCGTCATTGAGGCGATGCAACGCCTGCGCGAGGGTGGGTTCCGGCGCCTGCCCGTCGTTCGGGAAGGCCGACTCGTCGGCATCGTCACGGATCGTGATCTGAAGGAGGCGACGCCCTCGAAGGCGACGACCCTGTCGATCTACGAACTGAACTACCTGCTGAGCAAGCTGTTGGTCAAGGACGTCATGGTCGCCTCGGTCATCACCGTGGGGCCCGACGACCCCATCGAGCGCGCCGCGTTGCTGATGGAGGAGCACCGGGTATCGGGCCTGCCCGTCATCGAGGACGGTCATCTGATCGGCATCCTCACCATCACCGACCTGCTGCGCGCGTTCGTCGCGTTCCTCGGACTGCGCGAGGGCGGCGTGCGGGTGACGGTCGACCTGCCCGACGCGCCCGGTGCGCTCGCCCGGGTCGCCGAGGCCGGACCACCGTCGAACATCATCGCCGCCGTCACCACCGGTGTGGTGGAGGGGGAGCGGCGGCGCCTGGTCGTGCGCGTCGCGGGAGAGGGGGCGTCGGGCTTCGCCGATCGAGTTCGGGAGCGGGGGATCGACGTCCGAGACGTCCGCTGACGTGCGTCAGGTCTCGGCGTTGGCCGAGCGGTTGCGACGCGAAGCGGCCGGCGGCCGCGTGTCCCATGGACCGTTCCTCGATCCGACGGAGGCCGACGCGGTGTTGCGCGACGTCCGTGTGGCCGGCGTCGAGGCGGTCGCTTGGGGCGGGTACCCAGGCGCCCGTCGACGCGCCCTGACGGCGCGTCCGGATCACGTGCCCGAAGCCATGCCGGTGCTCGTGGGCTGGTACGTCGCCGGCGCGCACGACCTCGACGACGCGCGCACGGCGGCGATCGCAGCCGGCGTGGCCGCCGACGCGCTCGGCGACGTCGTCGCCCACGCCGATGGTTGCACACTGATCGCGCTCGCGAGCGCCGCCATGCCGGCGGCGCTCACGCTCCAGGGGCGACGGCTGTCGCTCGAGGCGGTGCCGGTCGAGCGCGTGGTTGGGGGCGTCAGCAAGCGACTCGTCGCGGTCGTGCCGTCGCTGCGCGTCGACGTGCTCGGTGCGCGCGCGTTCGGCGTGTCGCGCACCTACTTCGCCAAAGGGGTCGCGGCCGGCCGGGTGCACGTGAACGGCCGCGCGGCCGACAAGCGCAGCGAGGCCGGTCCCGGCGACGAGGTGTGGGCCGACGGCCTCGGTCGCTTCCGGGTCCTGAGCCTGCAGGGAGCCACCCGGAAGGGGAGGGAGCGCGTCGAACTCGAGGTCGAACGCGGCTGAGGCCACGCCTCAGGTGCGCACCCGCTTGCTCCCCTCGCGCCGCCCGCGCGCCTTGAACACGGTCCTGATCGGTACCTCTGTGAAGTTCAGGTCCTCGCGGAGGCGGTTGCGCAAGTACTGCTCGTACGCGCGCGTCACGTACTTCTCGTTGTTGACCGAGAACACGAACGTCGGCGGCGCCACGTCGACCTGGCTGCCGTAGTACACCTTCAGCGACGTCCCCTTGAAGTTCGGCGGCGTCTGCCGCTGCGTCCAGACGTCGATCCAGCGGTTCACCACGCCCGTCGAGACGCGTTGGCGGGCCTGGTCGTAGACCCGCACCGCGGCAGCGAGGAGCTCGTGCAGGCCGAACGAGGTGAGGGCCGACGTCTCGATCCGGGGCACCGCCGCGAGGTGCACCAGCGCCTCACGCAGCGCCTTCCTGGTCGGCTCGAGGGCGGCGTCCTCGACCAGGTCCCACTTGTTCACGGCCATCACCACCGGGACGCCGTGTTCGAGCGCGATGTTGCCGACGCGCATCTCGTGGTCGCCGAAGATCGCCGGATCGACCACCAACACCGCCACGTCGGCGCGGCGCGTGGCCTCCTCGCTGCGCAGCGAGGCGTAGTACTCGACGTCGCCGTCTGCCTTGCGGCGCAGACCGGCGGTGTCGATCAGGATGAACGAGCGACCACCGTACTCGAAGCGCACGTCGATCGTGTCGCGCGTGGTCCCCGGCATGTCCGCGACGATCACGCGCTCCTCGCCCAGCAGGGCGTTCAACAGGCTGGACTTGCCGACGTTCGGGCGCCCCACGATGGCGACGCGGATCGGGTGGTCGTCGGCCTCGCCCTCGTCGTCCGTGAGGCGCTCCGCGACGGCGGCCAGCAGCTCCCACGTGCCGCGGGCGTGTTCGGCGGCCGTCGGAACCGGGTCGCCGAAGCCGAGGCTGTGCAACTCGAAGTACGCGGGAGCCTCTTCGTGGCGCGGGTCGTCGACCTTCGTCGCCACCACCATGACGGGCACGCCCGTGGTGCGCAGGAAGCGCGCGATCTCGTGGTCGGCCGCCGCGAGCCCGTCGCGGCCGTCGACGCAGAACAGCACCACCTCGACGTCGCGGAGGGCGTCGCGGACGCGGGCCTCGATCGCGTGCTCCCACTCGTCGCCCGACCACAGCCCACCGGTGTCGAGCAGCGTGAAGTGCTTCCCGTCGTCGCTGACGACTTCGGCCTCCTTCACGTCGCGCGTCACGCCTGGGAAGTCGGCGACGATCGCCTCGCGGCGGCCGAGCAGACGGTTGAAGAGGGTGGACTTCCCCACGTTCGGGCGCCCGACGATCGCAACCTTAGCCACAGCGGCCTCCCACGGCGAGTCGCGCGCCGCGCGCCCATGCAGCGGCGTCCTGGCGCGGCTTGCCCGGCGACTGCAGCACCCGCAGGACGACCGTTCCGCGCCCCGTCGCGACGTGGACACCGGCCTCGTCGATCGCGACGATCGAGCCCGCCTCGCCACGCGCAGTGGGCGCACCTCGCTCCAACGCGTGCACCTTGACGACCTCGAACCCGTCACCGCGCACTCGCTCGAACCAACTACCCGGCCAGGGCGTGACGCCGCGGTGGCGGGCCGACACGGCGTCCGCGTCGTCCGCCCACCGGATCCTGCCATCGGCTCGCGTCAGGCGCGGTGCGATCGTGGCGGCGGCGTGGTCCTGGGGCTCGCTCGGCAGCACGCCCCGGGCCAGCAGCGCGAGCGCCTCGGAGAGCGCCGTGGCGCCGAGGTGCGCGAGGCGCTCGAGCAGCGCCTGCGCGGTCTCGTCCGGCCCGATGTCGGTGCGTCGCACGTGCCGCACGGGTCCGGTGTCGAGGCCGGCCTCGGTCTGCATGATGCTGACGCCGGTCTCCGTCGCGCCGTCGATCAGCGCCCGCTGCACGGGCGCCGCGCCGCGGTAGCGCGGCAACAGGCTGGCGTGGACGTTGAGCACGCCCTCGCGCGGGATGGTGAGCAGCTCCGGTGGCAGCAGCTTGCCGTACGCCGCCGTCACCGCGACGTCCAACGCCAGCGCGCGCAGCGCCTCGAGGAAGGCGTCGTTCGACCTGAGCCGCTCGGGTTGTGCGAGCGGGACGCCGTGCGAGCGTGCCCAGGCGGCCGCCGCCGGTGTCCGCGGCGCCATGCCGCGTCCGGCGGGCTTGTCGCTCTGGCTGACGACGAGCACGAGGTCGTGTTCGACGGCCAGCCGCTCGATGCTCGGCAGCGCGAACTCGGGCGAACCGAAGGCGGCGACACGCAACCGACGTCCCTTCCCACCGCGTAGCGTCATGTGCTGCGGCCCATGGCCGCCCGGCCGTCGCCGCGCAGCGCCGCCTTGGCGTCGCGCTGCATCTGTGCGAGTTCGGCCCGATGCTCCTCCATGAAGGCGGCCCGCTCGCCGTCCGGGAGTCGGTCGAGGAACAGCACGCCGTCGAGGTGATCGGCCTCGTGCTGGAGCACCACGGCGAAGCGGCCCTCGACCGTGCGCTCATGCCAGACACCGTCCAGGTCCTGGAAGCGCACGCTGAGCACGGCGTGGCGCTCCACGGCGTCGTGGTAGAGGCCCGGGAGGCTGAGGCAGCCTTCGATGCCCGTCTGCGTACCACCCTGCGCGCGCAGCGTGGGGTTCACGAACACGAGGGCGGACGCCCGTTGCTCTTCCAACGTCGGCTCGGGCGCATCGTCGTCGAGCGCCGGTCGCTGAGGATCGGCGGAGCCGGCCACGACGAAGACGCGGCGAGCGATGCCGATCTGCGGCGCCGCCAAGCCCAGGCCGTCGGCGGCGATCATCGTGTCGATCATGTCAGCGGCGAGGGCGCGCACGTCGTCGTCGAAGCGGGTCACGCTGCGCGCGGCACGACGCAGCACGGGGTCGCCGTAGAGGCGGATGGGTCGGATCATGGGCACTCCAGTGCTGCGGTCCTCAGGGGGCCGTCGGCGGTTCGACGTACACGACGCTGACGCTGACGTCGTCCATGACGGCCACGCCCGACGGCGTCGCGAGGTTCACGTCGAGAGTATACCGGCCGGGCGCAGGACGTTGCGTCGGCAGGATCGCCGACGCGACGACCTCCTGGAGCGCCCTCACGAGCGTCGGGGCCCCCACGACAGAGACGGTGGCGTGCGACGGCGTCACCTCGGTCACGCCGCCGATCACGACGGGCAGGAGGCGCAACGGCACCTCGCGCTCGATCAGCACCGCCTCCGAGTGCATCGCGACCGTGATCGACGATGGTATGACCGTGACCTCGTCGACGGGACGGCCCGCGGCATCGGCAGGGAAGGGCGCCACGGTGGCGACGTCCAGACCGACGTCGACCGCCACGATCGCCTGGGCGACGCGGTCGAGTCGTGCGCCGCGCCCGCGCACGTCGACCGCGGCGGGTTCGGGCGTGCCGAACACGCGGACGTCGGCGGGCGGCGTGCCGAGGAACACGACCGTCACGGGCACCTGGCGCGTGGCGACGCGCTCGAGGATGCCGAGCACTTCGGCGGGGGTGACGCGCTCCAAGACCACGCCCTGCGGCGGCGATACGCCGACGGGCGCAGCGAAGTCTCCGCTGAGCCCGCTCAGGTCGAGCACCGCCTCGATGCTCTCGGGCCGCAGCCGGTCGAGCCGTTGGGTCGGACCGGTCACGGTGATCTCGGCGAACTCCGGGATCCCGATCGGCACGAGGTCGGCCGCGATCCCCTCGACGGTGATCGGGACCAGCAGGGAGCGCTGGCCGATGGTGGCGTCGGTCGTGCTGACGAACGCCCACATCAGGAAGGCGAGGCCGATGGCGGCGAGCTTGCGCGGCCACTGGTGCACGATCCGGCTCAACACCTCGCGCGCGCTCACTGGGCGTACACCTCCTGCAGGGTCGCCAGCACGTCCGCTGGCGCGATGTCGATGCGGAGTTCACCCTGATGCGCCACCGAGACGGTGCCGCGTTCCTCGCTGATCACCACGACGAGCGCATCGGAGACCTCCGCCAGGCCCAGGGCGGCGCGGTGCCGTGTCCCGAGGCGCGCGACCCAGCCGTCGTCCTCGTCGCGATCCGACAGCGGCAAGATGGCGCCGGCGTGCGTGACCACGTCGTCGCGGACGATGACAGCGCCGTCGTGCAGCGGGCCGCGGCTCGCGAAGATGGTGTGCAGCAGCGCCGCGCTCACGGGGGCCCCCAGTTCGCGTCCCGCCCGACCGTACTCGGCCAGCGGCGTCGTGCCCTGCAGCGCGATGAGCGCACCGATCCGTTGCTGCGCCAGGTCACGCACCGCCGTCATGATCTCCTGGACCGGGTCGCCGGCGCTGGCGGTGCGGCGTCGACCCCGTCCGACGCGCTCCAGCGCAGCGCGGAGCTCGGGTTGGAACACGACCACGACGGCGATGAACGCGACGGGAGCCACCCTGTCGAAGAGGAAGCGGGTGGCTTCGAGGCCGGCCTGGGACGCGACGAACCACACGCCGAGCAGCGCCGCCAGGCCACGGAACACGTTCCACGCGCGCGACTCGATGAGCAGCGCGTAGGCCTGGTAGAAGAGGGCGGCCAGGATGACGATGTCGAGCGCGTCACGCAAGCCGAAGCCTTCGAACGGGAACACGTGTCCGCCTCCTCGGGCGAAGCGGGCGCGGGGTCCGGCTGGAACCCGACGCGGGTACGGGGAGTCGCTCGCGCACCGCGATTCGCGCGTGGTGCACGTCGTCGTGATCACGCGATGCTATCACGCGCGTCGGCGACGGCCGTGCGACCGCTGCATCCGACCGACATGCGGTACGCTCGACCGGACGGAGGTACCACATCATGGAACGCATCCAGCAACGACTCGCCACCCTTCGGGGGTATCTTTGACTTGGCCGGCGCCCGTGCCCGGCTCGATGAGCTCGATCCGCAACTGAACGACCCCGCCATCTGGAACGACCCGCAGCGTGCCAAGGCCGTGACACAGGAAGCGACGCGCTTGCGGCGTGTGGTCGACGGCTTCGCCCGGATCGAGGACGACGTCGCGGGCCTGGTGGAGCTGTGGGACATGGCGAGCGAGGCTGACCACGCCGAGCTCGAGGTCGAGCAGCGCCGCGTCGAGGCCGAGCTCGACGCCCTCTACCGCGAGACGCTCTTCAAGGGTGACCACGCCGATCGCCCGGCGATCGTGACGATCAAGCCCGGCGCCGGCGGCACCGAGTCGTCCGACTGGGCCGGCATGCTCCTGCGCATGTACCAGCGCTTCGGTGAGCGTAACGGTTTCACGGTCGAACTGCTCGATGCCGTGGGCAACGACGCCGCGCCGAACGGGGTCGACTACGCCCAGATCATCGTGCGGGGCGAGCGCGCCTTCGGCATGCTCCAGGTCGAGGGCGGTGTGCACCGCTTGGTGCGTGTCAGCCCGTTCGACTCGCAGAATCGGCGGCACACGAGTTTCGCCTCGGTCGAAGTGATGCCCGAGATCGACGATGCGATCGAGATCGACATCGACGCGAAGGACGTGCGCGTCGACGTGTACCGGTCGTCCGGGCCGGGTGGCCAGTCGGTCAACACGACCGATTCCGCCGTCAGAGTGGTGTACCGGGGCGGCACGCCCGACGAGATCGTCGTCACCTGTCAGGACGGCAAGTCGCAGATCAAGAACCGCGAGAAGGCCATGACGGTCTTGCGCTCGCGCCTGTGGGAGCGCGAGGAGCAGCGCCGACGCGACGAGCAGATGAAGGCGCGCGGCGATCAGAAGGCGAACGAGTGGGGCTCGCAGATTCGCAGCTACGTCCTCGACAAGCAGTACGTCAAGGACCATCGCACCGCGCTGATGCGTCACGACCCCGGTGACGTGCTCGACGGCGACATCGAGGACCTCATCTGGTCTGGCCTGGAGTGGCGCGCTGGCGGCACGGGCACGGCCGACACGGGCGCCTGAGGGCGGCGGGTCGGCAGCGGTGCGGATCCTGGCCATCGCCGACGCCGTCTCGCCGCTCGTCTACAGCGAGCGCTTCCCGCGCAACCTGCCGCCGTTCGACATCGTGTTGTCGGCGGGAGACATGCCAGGCCACGTGCTGGAGTTCCTCGCCACCAAGCTGCGCGTCACCCCCGTGTACGTGCTCGGGAACCACGGCAACGCCTGGATTCGCTCTGCGGACGAGCCCGACGAGGTGCGCCTGCCCGGAGGGTGCGTCAACGCCCACCGACGGGTGGTCGAGGTCGGTGGTGTCGTGGTGGCCGGGATCGAGGGGAGCGCGCGCTACCGCGCCGGACCGCACCAGTACAGCGAGATCGGCATGCACCGACACGTCCTCGGCCTGACGCCCCAGTTGCTGCTGCGACGCTGGCGTCGCGGCCACGCGGTCGACGTCCTGCTCACGCATGCGGCCCCGCGAGGTCCGCACGAGGGGAGCGACTACGCCCATCGCGGTGTCGCCGCGTTCAACGTCTTCCACCGGCGCTGGCGCCCGCTGGTGCACATCCATGGCCACGTCCACCTGTCCGGCGCCAACGCGCCCCGCAGCTACGTCAGCCCCGAAGGCGTCCTGGTCGTCAACGCGTTCGAGTTCACCATCGTCGACCTGGGGCCGCTGCGCGCCGCGCGGGCCCGCCGACTGGCGGGCGAAGAGGTCGACGTCGACACCCGCGACGTCGTCGGCGTGCGTGGCGTCGTGGGCACCACGCCCGAGGGCGAGGGCGGGACGTAGCGTAGGGGAGGAGGGAACCATGCGCTCGGACGACATCATCGGCGCGGCACGGCGCGCTGGCCATCCGGCCTGGGCGGCCCTGCTGGGCGAGCGACCGCCCCACGACGGCCTGCCCGGCGTGGCCGCGGGAGCGGTGTGCGCCTTCACCGACATGCGCGAGGAGGCGCGTCACCTGCTCTCTGGCGGGCCGGCGCTCGTACCGCTGGTGCGCCGTGGCGCACTGCGCGTGACCGGTGCGGACCGCATCGACTTCGTGCAGGGGCAGGTCAGCCACGACGTCCGCGAGCTCGCCGACGGCGGGGTGCGCGACGC
This sequence comes from Trueperaceae bacterium, assembly GCA_007130445.1. Taxonomy (GTDB): domain Bacteria; phylum Deinococcota; class Deinococci; order Deinococcales; family Trueperaceae; genus CSSed10-48. The sequence goes on from SLSM01000082.1 coordinate 15,829, forward strand.
GCTGCTCCTCGACCACCGCGGGCGCCCGCAGGCCGATCTCGTCATGGTTCGGCGCGAGCGTGACGTGTTCGTGGCGGTCGACGACGACCGCGGCGGTGTGGTGCGCGACTCGTTGGGCGCCCACGTGATCTTCGACCAGGTGGTGATCGAGGCCCTCGACGAGCGCCTCGCGTCGTTCGTCGTCAGCGGTGCGGAAGCGCTCGCCGTGCTGCGTGACGCGTTGGCGATCGAGCAGCTGCCGACGACGCCGGACACCGTGATCCAGGTCGGCTGGCGCGGTGCCGACGTGATGCTGCACGCCCGCCAGCGCGGTCTGCCGGCGGCGGTCGACGTGCACCTCTTGAGCGAGCACCTCGCACCGCTCTGGACGACGCTGGCGGCTGGTGGCGCCGTCTCGATCGGAGAGCGCGCCCTGGCGACGGCCCGCGTGGCCGCCGGCATCGCGGCCGCTGCGGCTGAGGGTGTCGACGCGCTGCCACAGGAAGCCGGGCTCGAGGCGCGCATCTCGTATCGCAAGGGGTGCTACCTCGGACAGGAGATCATGGCCCGGGTCGAGGCGCGCGGGAACGTGCGGCGCTCGTTGGCGACGCTGGCGCTCGAAGGGGCGCCGGCGCTCGACGACGTCGGCCTCGTTGGCGACGACGGTCGGCCGGCGGGCCGCGTGGGGACGGTCGCGCCGTGGCCCGATGGCGGCTGGACCGCGCTCGCGGTCGTTCGCAACGAGGTGCGCGTCGACGCCCAGGTGCGCACCGAGCGCGTGGCGGCGCGCGTGCTGGGGCGACCCGGCCGACCGTAGGCGAGCACCGGCCGTTCCAGGGCTCGCGGGATCGGGTGCTACCATCACGGCATGGCCGACGAACGCACGCCCACCGTGGCGGGCGATGCGCACGACAGCGAGCCCGAGTCCGTCCCGACGCCACGGCTCGACGCCTGGCGCCGCGACACGTACGGTCCGGCGGTCGCACGCATCCCCGAGCGCTCCACATCGACCGAGACGCTCTCTGGCATCCCACTCGAACCGGTCTACACCGACGAGCACCGCTCTCGGGCGGCTGCGCTCGAGCACCCAGGCGAGTACCCGTTCACGCGCGGCATCCACGCGTCGGGGTACCGGGGCAAGCTCTGGACGATGCGGATGTTCGCGGGTTTCGGGACGCCCGAGGAGACGAACCGCCGCTTCCACGCGTTGCTGGCTGCGGGCCAGACGGGCCTCTCCACCGCGTTCGACCTCCCGACCCTGATGGGGTTCGATGCCGACGATCCGATGGCCCTGGGCGAGGTGGGGCGCTGCGGCGTGTCGGTGTCGAGCCTGGCCGACATGGAGGTGCTGTTCGACGGCATCGATCCCGAGGCCGTGACGACCTCGATGACCATCAACGCCCCCGCCAGTCC
>SLSM01000123.1 GCA_007130445.1 Trueperaceae bacterium
GCCTGCCGCACGGCGCGCTCGACCACCTCGTGCCGGGCCGGCTCGGCTTCGCCTGGGCGAGGCGAACGCGGGGCGTCGCGCTGTACCTGGCCGCCTACGCGGGGCTGGCGGCGGCGTACCTGGGCCTCTGGCTGGTGGCGCCTCGCATCGCGTTCCTCGGTTTCCTGGTCGCCACGGTCGTGCACTGGGGGCAGGGCGATCTGCGCTTCCTCGAATTGTTCGTGCGGCGCCGCCGGGTCGGCGCGGTGGGCCGCGCCGCCTCCATCGCACTGCGAGGAGCCGTCCCGATCGCCGTTCCCGTGCTCGCCTTCCCGGCGACGGCCGAGGGGCTGCTGGCCACGGCGGCCCGAGCGCTCGCCGTCGACGCGACGGCGCTCGACCTGTCGTCCGGTCCCCTGCGCGTGTCGCTGCTCGCCGCGCTCGTGCTGGTAGCGGTCGTGTACGTGGCGTACGCGGCGCAGGCGTGGGACTCGGCCCGGGGGCTCGCGCTCGATCTCGGCGAGATCGCGCTGCTCGTGGCGCTGTTCGCGTTCGTGCCGGCGTACCTCGCGATCGGGGTGTACTTCATGCTGTGGCACTCGTTCAGGCACCTGGTCCGCCTGGCGCTGCTGCGCGCCGAGGACGCGCAGGCCGTCGCAGCGGGCCGCCCCTGGCGGCCGGTGCTGCGCCTGGCGCGCGACCTGGTGCCGATCACGCTCGTAGCGCTGGCGTTCCTCGCCATCCTCGGTGCCTGGGCGGCGCCGCGCCTCGACGGCACCCTCGACGTGGTGGCCCTCTCGCTCGTGTGGATCAGCGCGCTCACGATGCCGCACCTGGTGGTGGTGGCACTGATGGACGCCGCGCCGAGCGTCGACACACGCGTCGCCCCCGAACCGTGAACCTGGTCGGGGGCGACGCGTGTGCGGTGTGGTGCCGGCATGCACGCGCGTGGCATGCGCGTACGCGTCAGGCGTTCAGGTCAGGCGCTCAGTTCGCCAGCCAGGTGGTGCGGAAGCCGAGGTAGCTGGTGTTGGGGAAGTGCACGAAGCCCTGGACGCGTGGGCGGTGGGCCGAGTACTGCGCCGAGTGGAACAGGAACACGTGCGGCGAGAGCTCGAGGATGCGCTCCTGCGCCTCGACGTAGAGTTCGCGGCGCACCTCGGGGTCGGGCTCCTGGCGGCCGGCCGTGAGCAGCTCGTCGACGCGCGCGTCGGAGAACTTGCCGAAGTTGTTCGCGCTCGTGCTGTGGAACGGCGTGTACAGGAACGCGTCGGGGTCGGTCTGGCCCGAGCTGCCGCTCACCAGGACGACGAAGTCGCCGGCGATGTAGTTCGGCAGGAAGATCGACCAGTCCTCCATGCGGATGGTGGCGGTGACGCCGATGTCGGCCAGGTTCGACTGGATGATCTCGGCGGGGTCACGCAAGAAGTCGTAGGTGCTGGTGATGTAGAAGTCGAACTCGAAGCCGTCGGCGAGGCCCGCCTCGGCGAGCAGGGCGCGCGCCTTCTCGACGTCGCGCGTGTCATACGGCGTCGACTCGACGGCGTAGAAGTTGCCGGCCGGGACGGTGGTGCCACGCGCCACCACGCCGCCCGTGCCGAACAGCGCCAGGTCGACCACGGCCTGCTTGTCGATCGCGTAGGCGAAGGCCTGGCGGACGCGGTAGTCGTCGAACGGCGGGATGGTGGTGTTGAACTGGACGCTGCGGAAGTTCGCGGCCAGGCCGCCGACGACCTCGACGTTGGGGTCGGCCTGCAGCGACAGCACGTCGACGGCTGGCACGTACTCGACCCAGTCGACGTCGCCCGTGGCGATCGCCGTGGTGCGGGCGGTCGGGTCGGGGTAGAAGGTGAAGGTGATGCCGTCGAGGTAGGGGAGTTGGTTGCCGTCGGCGTCGACGCCCCAGTAGTCGTCGAAGCGCTGGAGCACGAGGCGCGTCTGCGGCAGGTACTCGACGAAGCGGAAGGGGCCGCTGCCCACGGTGACGTTCTGCAGGTCGCCGTTGGCCTCGACCACGTGTTGCGGCACGATCACGTTCAGGCTCATGGCCAAGAACGACAGCAGCGGCGTGAAGGGCTGCGAGAGCGTGAACACGACGGTGCGCTCGTCGATCGCCTCGACGGTCTCGACCACGGCGAAGTTGCCGCTGCGCGGGCTGGCGACCTCGGGATCCTTGATGCGCATGATCGAGAACGCGACGTCGGCCGCCGTCACCGGCTGGCCGTCGTGCCAGCGCGCCTCGCGCAGGTGGAAGGTCCACTGCAGGAGGTCGTCGGACGCCTCCCACGACTCGGCCAGGCCCGGCACGATCGCCAGCGTCTCGTCGTGCATCACGAGCGTGTCGTACGTGTTCTCGAGCATGTTCCGCGTCGCGGTCGCGTTGCTGAGATGTGGGTCGAGGCCGACCGGGTCGGTCTGCATGCCGACGCGCAGGGTGCCGCCGTACTGGGGTTGTGCCAGCGCCAGGCCGAGCAACAGGGCGAGCGTGACGATGATCGAACGCTTCATCCGTACCTCCTCGTGCCGAACGTCGATGGTGACGATATGGCAGTGCAGCATCCTACGACGATGATGCACCTGAGTGCATGACCATGCGGTCGCGAACGCTTCAGCGAGCCTTCACGCGCGGGTCGAGCGCGTCGCGCAGGCCGTCGCCGAGCAGGTTGAAGCCCAGCACCACAACCATGATCGCCAGGCCCGGCGCGATCGTCGCCCACGGGCCCAGCGCCAGGAAGCGGCGTCCGTCGGCCACCATCAGGCCCCAGCTCGGCGTGGGCGGCTGCGTCCCGAGGCCCAGGAACGACAGCGACGCCTCGGCCAGGATGGCGTACGCCAGCCGCAGCGTCACCTCGACGATCAGCGGCGCCGCCGCGCTCGGCAGCACCGCGCCGAGGATGATGCGCCAGTCGCGACTGCCCAGCGCCCGCGAAGCCTCCACGAAGAGTTCCTCGCGCACCGTGAGCACCGCCCCGCGCGCGACGCGCGCGAACGGGCCCACGTACACGATGCCGATCGCCAACACCAGGTTCGTGAACCCCGCCCCCAGGAACGCGATCAGCGCGATCGCCAGCAGCACCGCAGGGAACGACAGGAGCACGTCGGTGATGCGCATGATGAGCGCGTCCACCCAGCCACGGTAGAAGCCGGCCAACAGCCCGAGCGTGCCGCCCACGAGGAGCGCGAACGCCACCGCGGCCCCGGCCACCGACAGCGACGCGCGGCCGCCGTAGAGGATGCGCGTGAACGTGTCGCGGCCGAGCTGATCGGTGCCGAGCCAGTGCTCGGCGCTCGGTCCTTGCAGCCGCGCCGGCGGGTCGAGCGTGACGGCGTCGTACGGCGTCAGGTACGGGGCGAACACCGCGCCGATGAGCGCGGCCAACACCATCAGCGTGCCCACGCCGCCGGCGCTGCGGGTCAGGAACAGCCGCAGCGTGCGCCAGCGGTCGCTGCGGCGGCGAGCGGCCGCGGCCCGGCCGGTCGCGAGCGTGGCGGCGTCACGCATACCGCACCCGCGGGTCGATCAGCGCGTAGATCACGTCGACGAGCAGGTTCACGAACACGAACGCGGCCGCGATCACCAGCACCGCGCCTTGCACCACCGGGTAGTCGCGCAGGTTGATGCCCTCCAGCGCGAAGCGGCCGATGCCCGGCAGGCTGAACACCTGCTCGATGATCACCGTGCCGCCCAGCAGCGATCCGAACTGCAGGCCCACCACCGTCACCACGGGGATGAGCGCGTTGCGCAACGCGTGCCGGAGCGTGACCACTCGCTCCTCCAGGCCCTTCGCTCGGGCGGTGCGGACGTAGTCGCGACCGAGCACCTCGAGCATGGTCGAGCGCATGATGCGCGTGGTCGCGGCGGCCAGGATCAGCCCCAGCGACAGCGATGGCAGCAGCATGCGGCGCATGTTCTCGCCCGGGTTCTCGAGCAGCGGCACGTAACCAGCCGGCGGCAGCCAACCGAGGTGCAGCGAGAAGAGCAGGATCAACAAGATCGCCAGGAAGAAGTTCGGCAGCGCCAAGCCGACGAGCACGAAGGCACTGCCGAGGTAGTCGGGCCAACGGCCGCGGTAACGCGCCGCGGTCACGCCGATCGGTAGCGCCAACGCCAGCGCGATCGTGAGGCTCATCAGCGTCAACTGGAGCGTGACGGGGAAGCGCAACGCGATGTCGCCGGCGATGCTCCGGCCGGTGCGCAGCGAGCTGCCGAGATCGCCCTGCAGCACGGCGCCGAGCCACTGGCCGAACTGCACGTGGATCGGCAGGTCGAGGCCGAACATGCGCCGCAACTCGGCGAGCCGCTCTGGCGTGACGTCCTGGACGTCACCGAGCAGGCTGGTGACCACGTCGCCCGGCACGGAACGCATGAGGATGAACGTCACCAACGCGACACCGAGGAGCGAAGGGATGGCGAGGAGGGTGCGGCGCCCGAGGAAGATGAGCATGGGTGGGCGCAGTATGGCACGCGCGGGTGCGGACCCAACGCGCCGGTCACGTGGGCGCCCCGAGCGGGGGGCTCGGGGGCTCTCAGGCGCCCGTCGACGGTACGGGTCGGGCCGGTCTGGCGCGCCGGGTCACTCCAGCGCGACCTCGACGAGGTACGCGTTGCTGGGCCCCGACGTGCGCGGGGCGAGGAACGAGCCGTTCGTCGCCCCGCCCATCACGGCGGCGCCCGGACGCGCGAGCGGCCACGCTGCGAGTGCAGCCAGCGTCTCGTAGCGCCGCGGAGGGCCGGCGCCCGCCGCCTCAGCCCGTCGTCGCCGGCGCCTGCAAGCGCCCCGCGAGCGCCGCGACCACCGCTGCGAGCGCGGCCGTGATCAGGAGCGCCACGAGCAGCGCCGGCGCCACCTCGGCCAGGGACGCCCCGCGCGTGGTCACCGCGACGATCGGGTCGAGGAACCAGTAGGTGGGGAAGAGC
>SLSM01000413.1 GCA_007130445.1 Trueperaceae bacterium
AGATCCACACCCGCTGCGGCTTGCCGTCGACCCAGAGGGTCTTCTTGAGCAGGTTCGGCTTGTAGGTCCGCTTGTGCACGCCCACCTGCTTCAGGCCGACGCCGCCGCGCTTCTTGGGCGAACCCTTGCGCGTGCTCGTGGTCTGACTGCTGGTGCGCTTGCCGGTGATCGCACAGACGCGCGGCATGGTGATCCTCCGTGATGCGCGGCCGCGTGCGGCCGGGCGGGGCGATGGGGTCGAGCGGTCGGCGACGCGGGGCGCCGCGCGACACAACGCGCCATCGTAGCACAGTTCCTGCGGCGTGTCGCGCGGTGCTGGCGTCAGCCCTTCGTGCGATCGGCCCGGTCGAGCGCACCGGCGAGCTGCGACCACAGACCCCGCAAGCGGGCGACGTCCTCGTCGTCGGACACGGCGCGCGTCAGCACGCGGCGCATGTGTCGCATCATCCCCTCCACCCGGCGCGCGTCGGTGTACCCGGTCCGCAACGCCAGGGCCTCGAACTGGGCCAGCATGGCCTCGAGTTGCTCGCGGCGCGGCGCGGCGTTCGCCACCTCGACGTCAGCCGGCGCGCGACTCGTCGAGGCGCCGGCCACCACCGGGTCCGCCCCCGGAGCGTGTCCCGGCCGGCCGACGAACCACAAGTATGCCAGCAGCACCACCGCCTGCGCCAGGTTCAGCGAGGCGTATGGCGCCGTCGGGATGGTGATCACCAGGTCGCTGCGGTCGAGCGCGGCGTTGTCCAGACCGGTGTCCTCGGGTCCGAACACCAGCGCACCGGCGTGCCCGTGGAGGCGAGCCAGCGCCACCTCGGGCGTCGACGACGCATGCGCGCCCGACGTCCGTGGCCGCGCGGACGACGCGACGACGACGGTGCGGTCGGCGAGCGCCTCGTCGAGCGTCGCCACGACCGTCGCGGCGGCGAGCACGTCGGCGCCATGCACCGCCATGGCCTCCGCCTCGCGCCCCACCTGGCAGCGCGGCGCCACGAGCCACAGGTCGGCGAGGCCGAAGTTGGCCATCGCGCGCGCGACGGCGCCGACGTTGCCTTGGTGCTTGGGCGACACGAGCACGACCCGGGGCGCGGAAGCGTCCCGGGTCGTGGCGTGCGCGTGTGCGGCGGGCTCGATCAGGCCGAGGCTTCGCCGGCCTTGGCGGCGTTCAGGCGCTTGGCGAGGCGGGCCTTGCGGCGCGCCGCGGTGTTCTTGTGGAGGGTCGAGCCCTTGGACGCGCGGTCGACGAGACCCTGCACCACCTTCTGGAACTTCGCGGCGGCGTCGTGATCGCCCGACTCGGCGGCCGCGACGGCCTTCTTGGTGAAGGTGCGGATCGTGCTCTTGCGCGAGCGGTTGACCAGCCGACGCTTCTCGGACTGGCGGTGGAACTTCATCGTCGATGGGGTGCGAGCCATGCTGATCTCCTACATGCAGCGGACGCGCCTACGGCGGGGGCGTCCGACGGGGGTGGGGTTCGAGAGGGCGCCATGCGCCCGTCAACCGGCGCATCGTAGCACACTGGCGCGTCCGCGGGTAGCATGCGTGCCATGGAACGACGCTCGCTCGCCGCCGCCGTGTTCGACCGGAGCCACCTCACCGGGTCCTTCCTCCTCCGCTCGGGCCAGGTGTCGAGCGAGTACTTCGACAAGTACCGCTTCGAGGCGGATCCGCGCCTGCTGCGCGCGCTGGCCGAGGCGCTGGCCGAGCTGGTGCCCGAGGGGACCGAGGTGCTGGCCGGGCTCGAGCTCGGCGGCGTGCCGCTGGCAGTCGCCCTGGGGCAGGTGACCGGGCTCCCGACGGCGTTCGTCCGCAAGGCCGCCAAGCCGTACGGCACCCGCAGGGTCGCCGAGGGGAGCGACGTCGAAGGCCGTCGCGTCCTGGTGGTCGAGGACGTCGTGACCTCGGGCGGTCAGGTGGTGGCGTCGACGGGCGACCTCCGCGACCTCGGCGCCGAGGTCGACCACGCGCTGTGCGTGATCGACCGCGAGGCCGGTGGCCCGGATGCGCTCGCGGCCATCGGCGTGGCGCTGCGCCCCCTGTTCACCATGACGGCACTCAAGGCGGCCGCGGGGCGCTGAGACGGCGGGCGTCGCGGCGCCGGACGTAGTACCTCCGCCGCGCGGGCGAGGCCGCGGCGATGGCGCGGTAGCGTGCCGTCATGGCGACCCTCCAAGCGGCAGCACCCTGGTGGACGTCGGCGACGGTCTACCAGATCTACCCCCGCAGCTTCCGTGACGCGAACGGCGACGGTGTCGGCGACCTCAGGGGCATCCTGGCGGAGCTCGACCACGTCGAAGCCCTCGGCGTGGACGCAGTGTGGCTCTCACCCGTCTACCCCTCGCCGATGCGCGACGGCGGCTACGACGTGGCCGACTACCAGGACGTCGATCCGCTGTTCGGCGACCTCGCGGACCTCGACGCGCTGATCGAAGCGCTCCACGCGCGTGGGATGAAGCTGATCCTGGACGTGGTGCTCAACCACACGTCGGACGCGCACGCCTGGTTCCGCTCGGCCCGCCGCGGCCGTGACGACCCGAAGCGCGACTGGTACTGGTGGCGCCCGGCGCGCCCCGGCACCCGGGCGGGCGATCCGGGGGCCGAGCCGACCAACTGGCGCGGCTACTTCGGCGGGCCGGCCTGGACGCTCGACCCGGTGAGCGGCGAGTACTACCTGCACCTGTTCGACACCTCGCAACCCGACCTCGACTGGGAGCACCCCAACGTCCGCCAGGCGCTCTACGCCATGCTGCGCTGGTGGTTGGCGCGAGGCGTCGACGGCTTCCGCATGGACGTGATCAACCTCGTCTCGAAGACGCTCCCGCTGCGCGACGCGCCCAGTGTCGGTCCCGACGGCCTCGGCGACGGCACGCCGTTCTTCGAGACGGGGCCGCGCATCCACGAGTTCGTGCAGGAGCTGCACCGCGAGGTGCTCGGCTCGGCCGGGAAGGTGCTGCTCACGGTCGGCGAGATGCTGGGTGTCACGCCGGAACAGGCCCGCGACTTCACCGATCCGGCGCGGCGCGAGCTCGACATGGTCTTCCAGTTCGAGCACGTGACGCTCGACCAGGCGCCGGGCGACAAGTTCGACCTGCGCGAGCTGCCGCTCTCGACGCTGAAGGCGTCGCTCGGGCGCTGGCAGGAGGCGCTCGCGGCGCGCGGCTGGAACAGCCTGTACTGGTGCAACCACGACCAACCGCGACCCGTATCGCGCTTCGGCGACGATCGCCCCGAGTGGCGCGAGCGCTCGGCCAAGGCGCTCGCGACCACGCTGCACCTGCATCGCGGCACACCGTTCGTCTACCAGGGCGAGGAGCTGGGCCTGCGCAACCACCCGTTCGCCGGGATCGACGAGTTCCGCGACGTCGAGTCGCTCAACGTCGTCCGTGCCGGGCGCGAGCGCGGGATGAGCGACGCCGACATCCTGCGGCGGCTGCGCGCGAAGAGCCGCGACAACGCCCGCACCCCCATGCCCTGGGGGCCGGGACCGAACGCGGGCTTCGGGGTCGGCCAGCCCTGGCTACCCGTTCACGCCGACGCGCCACGGGCCAATGCGAGCGCCCTTCGGGCCGACCCCGAGTCGGTGTTCCACCACTACCGCCGGCTGATCGCGCTGCGCCACGAACTGCCGGTCGTCGCACTGGGCGACTTCACCATGCTCGCCGCCGAGCACGAGCGGCTCTACGCGTTCCAGCGCCGCCTCGGCGACGACACGCTGCTCGTGGTGGCCAACTGGTCCGACACCGAGCTCCCGCTCGCGGGCACGGGCGCCCAGCCGCCGGCGGATGCCGAGCTCCTGCTCGACAACGTCCGCTCCACCGACGAGCCGGGCGAGCGCGGCGTGTTGCGCGGCTGGGAGGCGCGCGTCTACCGCACCACGGGCGGCGCCGCGTAGCCATTCGGCGCTCGTGCGCTCAGTCCCAGGCGGGCAACGGATCGTCGAACGAGACCCACGCCTCCAAGCCGGCGGCCTCCTCGGCGTCGTCGATGAGCGCGGCCGTGAGCGCCTCGTGGACCGCGCCCACGTCGAGACCGACGCCGATCCACACCAGCTGCTGGGCTCGGTCGCCGTAGACCTCGTGCCAGTCGGCCTCGACGGCTGTCACCTCGTCCTCCGGCAGGTCCCAGCGGTGCTCGCTTTGCACGGCCAGCCACGGACCCATGGCCTCGAGCACGTACGACGGACCGGCCTTGGACAGCAGGCCGGCGTAGGAGGGCCGGTTCGCCAGCCAGAAGACGCCCTTGGCACGGATCGCGGCCCGCAGCGCGGGGCCGTCGAGCGCCGCGGCCAAACGACCGGGATGGAACGGCCGCCGGGCGCGGAAGACCGTGCTGCGGATGCCGTACTCCTCGGTCTCGGGCACGTGCTCGCCGGCCATCTCCTTGATCCAGGCGGCCGAGTTCGCGGCCGCCTCGAGCTCGAACCGATGCGTCCCGAGCACCTCGTTCAGCGGCACGCGACCGCGCTCGGCCCGGATGATGCGTGCGTTCGCGTTCAGGCTCCGTACCGAAGCCTCGACGCGCCGCAGCGTGGCGTCGTCGACCAGGTCGACCTTCGAGACCACGATCACGTCGGCGAACTCGACCTGGTCGACCAACAGGTCGACGATGGTGCGCTCGTCCTCGGCGTCGGCGCCCTCGCCTCGGTCCGCCACCGTCTCGGTGGCGGCCAGGTCGTCCAGGAAACGTGACGCGTCGACGACGGTCACCATCGTGTCGAGTCGCGCGAGCTCGGAGAGGCTCACGCCCTGCTCGTCCTCGAACACGAACGTCTGGGCCACGGGCAGCGGCTCGCTGATGCCGGTCGACTCGATCAGCAGGTAGTCGAAGCGCCCCTCGCGGGCGAGCCTGGCGACCTCGCGCAGGAGGTCGTCTCGCAGGGTGCAGCAGATGCAGCCGTTGGTCA
>SLSM01000163.1 GCA_007130445.1 Trueperaceae bacterium
ACGTCCCTCACCGTCGGCGGCGACGTCGGCCTCGAGGCCGAGTTGGTCCGCGAGCACGAGGAGGACCCGGGAGACCTGTACGTATGATTCAGTGCGTCGCGACCCGTGACGATCGTCCGATCGCCGAACAAGGAGCAGCTACGACCATGAGACATCGCTTCATCCAGATGACGACCGCCGTGCTGGCGAGCCTCGTGTTGCTCGGCATGAGCCAAGCCGCGCCGCTCTCCCACGTCCACGGCACCCTCCCCGAGACCAGCGACACCTTCGAAGCCGAGGGCACCTGGGCCGTCACGCTCGCCGCGTACTGCTACGAGGGCTTCGGCTTCGTCGAGGCTCGCGTCTTCAGCGAGGACGGCGACGAACTCGGTGTCGTCACCGTCATGGGAGAAGGCGTCGAACGTCTCGTCCTCGAGACCGATCCCGGGCGCTACTACGTCGAGGTCACGCCGTCCTTCTGGCACGTCTACAACTGGGAGCTCCTCGTCGAGACCGGCGAAGGCAGCGACTACGAGTACGGTGTCGAGCTGTTCACCGTCTCGCACGCCGAGCACCAGGCCGCCCAGGAGACCGACGAGCACGAGGGCCACGACGCGGCGATGCAGGTGAGCGAAGAGGCGATGTCGATCTTCGACGGCGTCTTCAACGCCGATCAGGTGCGCCGCGGGCGCTTCGCCTACAACGAGCATTGCGCGATGTGCCACGGCGACGACCTGATCAGCGCGGACGGTTACGCTCCCGACCAGGTCGGCAGCAGCTTCGCGAGCCGCTGGCTCGGTGAGTCGGTCGAGGCGCGCCGCGAACGGATCCAGACGACGATGCCCGTCGGCCGTGGCGGCACGCTCGAGGACCAGATGGTGCTCGACATGATCGCGTACATCCTCAGCTTCAACGGCTACCCCCAGGGCGACGGCGAACTCGTTCCCGGCGAACACCTGGAAGACCTCATCATCGAGCCGCTCGACTGACGACCGAGCGCGTGACGGAGGGGGCGCGACCGATCGGTCGCGCCCCGCTTCGTGTCGCCGCGGGCGGCCGCTCGCCACGGGCGCGTCCAGCGCGTAGGATGCGGTATCGAGGCAGACGGGGCGCGCCCGAACGCGGTGCTCCGTACCGTTCGACACGACGGCGCGGGCAGCCGCGCCGCGATCGTCACGCAGGGAGGAACGGATGACGCTGGTGCTCGTGTTCGTGCCCATCGGCGCGCTCTTGGCGCTCGCCGGCCTGCTGTTCGAGCGGGGCCGCGTGGCACCCACCGTCTGGTCCGGCGGGCAACCGGCACGCTCGCAACGCGCGCGTCGCGCGGGCCTGCTGGCGAACCGCATGGCGGGACGGTCGCTGCTGATCGGCGGAGCCGTCGTGGTCGTCGCCGCCCTCGCAGCCTGGCTCGCCGGCGCCTCCATCGACGACGAGTTCGTCGCACTGAGCCTCGTCGCGGCCGTCGCCGCCACCTGCGTGACGGCGTTGGTGCGCGCGCTTCGGGCGGTACGCGCCACCTGAAGCGCCGTTCGGCATTGACAGGTTCGCGGTGCTCGGCTACGCTCTCATCGGCCTGACCCGGATCCCGGGGGCCGCTCCCGCCCCGCTCACGGCGGTCGACACCATGCGCAACGCTTCCTGACGCACCCACACACGGTCTCCGGCGACCCATGACGTTGCCGTGTCCCTGGTGTGCACGCCGCCGTCACGCGTCGACGGCGAGGCCGTGCGCGCCGCGCTCGGTGCTCCGGGAGTGTTCTACATGTCACTACGACTCATCGACCTCGGCTTCGACGTTGCCGAGCGATCGCTCTTCGACTACGTCAGCCTGACGATCGCACCGCGCGAGCGCGTGGCGATCGTCGGTGAGAACGGCGCAGGCAAGACGACGTTGCTGCGCGTCGCGGCTGGTGCGGTGCCACCGGCCCGCGGCCGTGTCCACCGCGAGGGCAGCGTCGGGCTCCTCGAACAGATCGACCTCGTCGCCGCTCGGCCCAGCACGACCGTGCTGGAGCAGGTCCTCGGCGAGCGCCCCGAGCCACGGCGCGGTGCCTTCGATGCCGCCGTTCGCGCCGCAGGACTCGACCCCAACGCACCGGCGGCGGCGCTGTCCGGAGGGGAGCGGCAGCGGGCCAGGCTGGCGGCGCTGCTCGCCGCGCCGGCGGACATCCTGTGCCTCGACGAACCGACGAACCACCTCGACGCCGAGGGCATCGCGTGGCTCATGGCTCAGCTGCGCACGAGCCCTGCGGCGCTGCTCGTGGTCGACCACGATCGTTCCTTCCTCGCCGCCGTCGCGGAGCGCACCGTCTTCCTCGCGCACGGCGGTCTGCGCCTGTACGCCGGCGGCTACCACGTGGCCGCGGCGGCCATGGCGGCGGACGACGATGCGCAACGGCGCCGCCACGACGCGCAGACCGCGCGGCACCAGAAGCTGCGCGCAGCCGCCGACCGGCAGCGTTCGTTGGCCCGCAGCGCCGGTACCTTCGACCACCGCAGAGCCGACGGTCAGGCCACCGTCCTCGTCAAGAACCGCGCCCAGGCCGTCTCGCGTACGCACGCTCGCGCCGCGGCCGCGATGCGCGTCCGGCTCGAACGCGAGGCGCCCGAGGCGAAGCCCTTCGACGACCGGCGGGCGCTGCGCTTCCGTTCCGCAGACACCGCGCCGGGACCGAACGAGGTGCTCGTCGCTCGCGGACTGGGCGTCGAGCGCGGCGGGCGCACCCTCGTCGCCGGGCTCGATCTCGCGCTGCGGCGCCGCGAGCGTCTCGTGGTGGAGGGTCGGAACGGCTCGGGCAAGACCACGCTGCTCGAGGTGTTGACGGGGCGCCGACCGGCGAGCGCCGGGACGGTCCGGCACGGCGTCGGACTCACCCTGGCGTACGTCGCCCAGGCCGATCGAGGGCACGGACACGCCGACCTCGCCGGCGCGGAGACCGTGGGAGCGACGCTCCGCGCGGAGCACGAGCACCTGACCGACACGGAGGTGTGGGAGGTGATGGCGTCGGTCGGCGCACCCTGCGGACCCGACCGCGCCGTCGCGACGCTCTCGGGTGGCGAGCGTCAGCGGCTCGAGCTCGCGCGCGTCGCCGTCACGAGCGCGCACTGCCTGGTGCTCGACGAGCCCACGTTGCACCTCGACGTGCGCGCCATCGAGGCGCTCCAAGCGCTGCTGCTCGACTTCCCCGGCACGGTGCTGCTGGTGAGCCACGACGCCACGCTGGTCACCAGCGTCGCGACGCGGCGGCTGACGCTCGCGGGTGACGGCAGGTGGAGCGTGGAGTGACCTCGCTCGGCTACGCGGTCGGGCGCGTCGCGACGTCGATGCCGGAGCGACTCATCACGGCCAGGAGCCTGGCGTGGTCGTGGGGCGGCAGTGCCGACGCGCCGTCTCGCACGATCGCCTCGAGCTCGTCCTCGACCGCCGTCCGGATGGCCGCCGTGCGGACGAGGCCATGCAGCATCACGAGCGCCTCGAGGAGGTGCTGCGTGACGAAGAGCGTGCCCACGCTTGCGCGTCGGAGCTCTGCGAAGAGGTGCCGGGTGAGGGGGCCGGTTGCTTGCAGCGGCACGAACGCGCGCACGACGCCGTCGTCGTCGGCGTGCACCTGCGCCGGCAGGCCGCGGCGGTCGAGTCGCAAGATCCCCTGCGCGATGCGATCGATGCAGGAGCGCGCCGTGAACGGGTCGTTCATGCTCGGCGACAACGCACGAATGGCGATCTCGAGCAGCTCGTCGAACACGAAGCCGAGGTCCTGCGTGAGGCTGCGGTCGTCGCCGGTCGAGATCGCCTGGTGGACGGTGTCCTCCAGCGCTTCGACGGCGCTGGCGGGGTGGACCTCGGCGACGGGCGCGCCGCGCGTCACGAACGAGCCGACGGTCGGAAGGATGCGAATCACCGCCTCGTGCGTCGACGCCGACTCGACGAGCGACGCGACGTCGACGGCCTGCAGGTAGCCGCCGCTCCGCGCCTCGATGACGCCCAGGTCGTCCCGGAAGTCGGACGGCACGTCGTCGGCGCCGACCGTCGTGCCCTCAGCGGGCTCGGGCAGGTCGTCGAGCATCGCCTGCAGGGCGTCGTCGACGTCGCCCAGCACGTGCGTGGCACGCACGCTCTCGGCCACGTGATGGAAGAAGTACACCAGCAGGCCGACCGTGAAGAACGTCAACGCCATCGCCACCAGCACCGACACCTGCGGCACGAACGCCGCGATGCCGCCGCCGTCGCCCCCGGTCACCACCCGCAGCACCAGGAGTGAGTACACGAACGTCGAGACGAACGCGCCCAGCATGAACTGGTTCGTGCGGTCGTGCATGAAGTTCAGCAGCAACCGCGGCCCGAACTGGCTCGATGCCTGCGTCAGCACCAGCAGCGTCAGCGAGAACACCACGCCAGCCACCGTGATCATCGACGCTGCGATCGTCGTGAGCACGGCGCGCGCGCCCTCGCTCTGCATCGGTGCGAAGGCGGCAGCGTCCCAGCGCGCCAGCCAGTCGTCGCCGAGCCGATGGTCGACGGACAAGGTGACGACCGACAGCGCCACGGCCACGACCCCGAGCACCGCAGGCACGAACCAGTAGCTGGCGTTGAGCTCGCGCCAGACGCTGAGGGCCTTGCTCAACATGCAGGCATGATAGGACGGCCCATCGGTCGCGTCCGCTCGTCGGCGCTGGCGACGTCCGCTGTGAGCCCGGCGGGCGGCGGCGAATTGACGAGCGCCAGCGGCCCCGAGTACACTTTGGAACGCTGACGGCATGGGCGGTTAGCTCAGCGGGAGAGCACTCGCTTCACACGCGAGGGGTCGTAGGTTCAAATCCTATACCGCCCACCATCGAGGAAGCACGTCAGGAGCGATGCTCCCCTGAACTTGGGTTCGGGGGAGCATCGTAGTCAAGACACCGGCCAG
>SLSM01000333.1 GCA_007130445.1 Trueperaceae bacterium
AACGTGGCCATGTCGATCGTGATGGCGAAGCGCTCCTCGAGCGTGAGCAGCAGTTCGGCGACGCCGAGCGAGTCGAGCAACCCGGTCGCGATCACGTCGGTGTCGTCGTCTGGAACGCGGACGCCGAGCACGTCTCTGAACACGTCGTGTACGCTCGCAGCGCTCACGGCGCCGTCCACGTCCGCCGTCGCGGGACCGCGGGCGCCAGGACCGGCGACCCGGTCGCCGTCACCGTGCGTCATGACCGTGCCTCCTCGAAGCGCCTTCGCAGCGCCGGCCGGTCGATCTTGCCGTTGGCGTTCACGGGCAGTTCGGCGCAGCGGAGCCACCGCGTCGGCAGCATGTAGCGCGGTACCTGTTCGCTGAGCGCCGCGCGTATCTCCACCTCGTCCGTGCCGTCGGCGGCGACGAACGCGCAGCATATGGTGGCGCCCTCGAAGCCATCGCTGGCAACGGCGACCACGGCCGCCGCCTCGAGCGTACCGAGGGCGGCGAGCGCCGCCTCGATCTCGCCGAGCTCGATGCGGTAACCCCGGCTCTTGATCTGGGAGTCGAGCCGCCCGAGGCAGTAGAAGCGGCCATCGTCATCGCGCCGACCGAGGTCGCCCGTGCGGTAGACCCGCGCCCCGGGCGTCGCGTCGAAAGGGTGCGGCACGAACGCCTCCGCCGTGCGCGCCTCGTCGCGCCAGTAGCCCGGGCTGAGACCGACGCCGCCGATGTGGATCTGGCCGACCTCGCCCGGCGCGGTCTCCGTCAGGTCGTCGTCGAGGAGCCACAACGCCTCGCCACCGCACGGCAGCCCGATGGGGATGGGCTCGCTGGCCGAACGGGGAGGCTGGACCACGGTATGGAAGCTGCTCGCGATGGTCGCCTCGGTGGGACCGTAGAGGTTCGTGAAGCGGGCGTGCGGCAGCAGCTCCATGAGGGCCATCAGGGTGGGCGTCGGCATCGCCTCGCCGCACCACAGCACGCGCCGCAGGTCGGGGAACGCTGCCCTTCGGATGGCCCCGTGCCGCACCAGGAAAGCGAGCGCCGACGGGACCGAGAACCACTGCGTCAGCCGCTCTTCGGCGATGAAGGCCTCGAGCGCGCGAGGGACGACGTTGGCGTGGCTCGGCACCAGGTGCAGGCTCGCTCCCGCCGCCATGGCCCCGTAGATGTCGAAGGTCGAGAGGTCGAAGTGCAGCGGCGGGTGGCCGGACAGGCGTTCGCCGCGTTCGATGCCGAAGTACGGCACGGCCCAGGCCAAGAAGGCCTGCACGTTGGCGTGGGTGATCGCGACGCCTTTCGGGAAGCCGGTCGAGCCGGAGGTGAAGAGGATGTGCGCCACGTCGTCACCGGCACGGTGCGCGGTCGGCGCGTCGGTCGGCTGGGCGTCGACGTCGTCCGGACCGAACCTCGGCGTCACGCGTCGCACGGCGTCGCCAACCGCGTCCAGCGCTCCGATGTGGACGCCCGCGAGGGCGCCGAGGTCGGAGAGCGCCTCGACGAGCGCGAGCGAGGAGGCGTCGAAGAGCAGCACGCGCGGCCCGGCCTGGCCGAGGATCCTGGCGACGCGCTGGGGTGGGCTGGCCA
The DNA here is from genome assembly GCA_007130445.1 of Trueperaceae bacterium. GTDB lineage: Bacteria > Deinococcota > Deinococci > Deinococcales > Trueperaceae > CSSed10-48. The sequence continues at coordinate 1,576 of SLSM01000333.1, forward strand.
CGTCGATCGGCACGTAGACGCCGTCGGCCTTGAGCACGCCGTGCATCGCCGCGATCGCCGCCGGGCTCTTGGCCACGGCCAGCGCCACCCGGTCGCCGGGCTCGCAACCGAGGTCGCGGAGGAGGCGCGCGAGCTGGTTGCTGACGCGCTCGAGGCGCCCGAAGCTCCAGACCTCGTCGCCGAGCGTGACGGCCGGCGCGTGCTCGTCGATGTGGGCGGCGCGGGTGAGGTGACGGTGCAGGGCGTCGCTCACGCCGACGCCCCCTCGGCCATGTCCAGCACGTGGCGCACGTGGACGAGCTCCTCACGCGAGGGCGGGATGTCGAGGACGAGGGTGCGATGACCGAGCCGCAGGTACGCGGCGAGGTCGGCCGCCACCTCGTCGTAGCTCCCGACCAGGTACGGGCAGAAGGTCTGGTAGTGACGGAACGGTCCCAGCCAGTACGTCCCGGCGGACTCGTCGGCGCCCTCGTCGCCCTGTGACAACTGGCGATGCCAGTGCGAGTCGCTGGCCTTGGTCGCGAGGCCGTGCATGACCTGCCCGGCCCGCGTGCGTGGGAAGCGTGCGCGCGCCAGCGCCCACGCCTCCGTTCGCTCGGCTCGCGCGACGAGGCCGAGCCTGACACCGCTCGGGTGGTCACCGACCGGGTCCTCCTGCTGGGCCGGCTGGGGGTAGGCGATCGCCACCGCGCCGAGGCGCTGCGCTGCGGCCCGACCAGCGGGTGAGGAGCCGGAGATCATCCAGCCTGGCCGCAGCCCGGCCGGCACCGGCGGTTGCAGCCGAGCGCCCTCGAGGCGGTAGTACGGGCCGTCGGCGAACACCGGTTCGTCGCCGTCGAGCAGGCGCTGCATGATGTCGGCGTAGGCGGTCGCCCGCTCGTAGCGCTCGTCGTGGGGCGTCGAGTCGCCGAGCGCCTCGAGGTCGAGCTTGAAGCCACCCGCAACGAGGTTGATGTGCACGCTGCGGCCGTACATGAAGGCCAGCGACGCGACCATCTTCGCCGCGGCGTACGGATGCATGTACGCGGGCTGCAACGCGACCAGCGGCGCCAAGCGCTCGGTGGCCTGCACGATGGCTGTCGCCACCAGCCACGGATCGACGAGGCGGTTGTCGGTGTACACGAGGATGCCCTCGCAGCCCGCCTCCTCGCTCCAGCGCGCGACCTCGCGCACGCGCTCCAGGTACGCGAGCGGATCGGCGTCGTGCGACGGCGGGCAGGTGGAGAACACCTGGAACCGCGGCGTCGCATTACTTCCTCGTTGCAGCATGCGTCAGGCTATCCGGCGATCGCTACCGCGTGGGGGACCTTCGTCACCTCACGCCGTCAACGCGTGCCCGGCCGCCGCTCGGTGGGCACGATCGCCTGAGGACCCTCGAAATCCATGCGGTGGAAGCGGCGACCGAGCCGCTGGAGCTCAGGCTCGATCCACGAGCGCGACGGGGCGTCGAGGAAGTAGAGCGGGTCGTCGGCGAGACGCTCCGACCACGCGTGGACGGCACGACGCGCCGACACCGCGATCTGGCGCGCGGCGCCGTCGAACCGACGCCATCCCGCAGCGCCGACGTCGGCCTCGAGCTCGCGTTCGATACGGTCGTCGTCGTACGACACCCGACGATCGAGCGGCCGAACGTGGTACCGAAGCACCACCGTACGCGACGACCCCGACGCGAAGCGAACGTGCCCAGGGAAGTCCTTGTCGTACCGGTACGCGGGCCCGCCGGTGCGGCGCTCGACGTGGTGCTTGATGGTCATGGAGTCGAACGGAGCACCGTAGCAGAGCAGCACGGCGTCGTCACGCACCATCGCCGCGAAGGCCGAGCGGTCGTCGAACGGGTCGATCAGCCCACTCTCGTCGACAGCTGGACGCGGGCCCGTACCCGCGAAGCTGAACACCGGAACCGCGCTGCGCCACGCTGCCTGCTCGACCCGGAAGCGCTCCGTCAGCACACCCACCTCCGACGCCTCCGTGTCGGGATCGAACGTGCCGTGACGCGTGAAGCCGTAACAGAAGGTCGGCATCCACAGCGGCCGCTCGCCCGCGACGCCCGCCAGTATGCGCAGGTGCTCGCGCTGCCAGGCATCCCGGCCGACGAACGACACGAAGGGCCGTCCCGCGCGCAGGACGTCGGCGTGCACCACGAGAGGACCGCGGCCGAGATCGGCGGCGGAGTCCTCGAGCCAGGCACGGAGCCTGAGACCATCGGCCGTGAGGCGTCGATCGCTCGCTGCCGGTGTCACCACGTTGACGATCCTCGCACCAGCGACCGCGCGTCGTCCGCGATGCGTTCAACGATCTCCGGCAGGAGGTGGAGCCCGTTCGGATAGCGCACCACCCGCACCGGTACGCGCGCCACGAGGTCGCCGAGGATCGCCAAGCGCCGGACCGCGAGGCCGGTGCCCTCGATGATGCCCACGAGGCACGAGTTGCGCACGAGGTGGAACAGGGCCTGCCCATGCGACAGGTTCTGGAACGTCACCTCGTGACCGTCGTGGCGCTGCGGTGCGTACAGCGCGGCCAACGGACGCACGGCACCGTCGAACGACCCGAAGCCGCCGGGCCCCACGGGCACGCGCAGCTTGGGCATGGTGCGCTTCACGCGTTCCAGGCGATCGTGGCCCAGGAAGTGCCGGGCCTGCTCGGGCCACATCCGCATCTGTGCGTAGCCGGGCCTCGCCAGGTAGCCGCTCGGCGTCGAAGTGAGCGCAAGCCGGTCGTCGGCCGCGAGCGGATACCCACGCGCGATCATGGTGGCCGCCAGCGAGGTCTTGCCCGTGCCGCGGTCGCCGAGGAAGCCGATCGTGTGCTCGTCGACGACCACACCGGCGGCATGCAGTGCGGGGTTGCCGGCGCGCTCCAGCCAGTACGACAGCACGTTCCCGAGGAGGTTGAGCTCGACCATGAAGTCGTACTCGGCATCGTGCACCTGGTACGCGATACCGTCCTCGAGCACGAAGAAGTCGACGACCTCGCTGTAATGGAACACCGTCGCATCGGGCGTGACGATCACGTCGAGGAAGTGCTGGTGGTCGTCGATCATCAGGTCGCTGCGATAGGCCGGGGCCAGGGTCTGCCAACCAGGCGCGATCGGCGGCGCGTCGACCGGCCGGACCCAGAGGTCGGCCGGCGCGCGCGTCTCGACGACGCGGTTCGCGAAGCGGTGCGGCGTCGTGAGCACAAGGCCGTAGACCGTCCATCGGCGCTCGCCCGCGAGCGATGGGACCGGGTTCATGACGATCCACTCGCGGCGACCGCGGGCGGGTGGCGTCGACGCGGCCCGTCCC
>SLSM01000018.1 GCA_007130445.1 Trueperaceae bacterium
CGCTCACCTCGAACGTCGCCGTCGTGCACCCCTTCCAGGTGCTGGTGCCGGCCGGGGCGGCCGGTTTGGACCGGTCCAGCAAGGCGCGGGCCGAGCAGGTGCGGGCGATCGCGGTCGAGCGGTTGGGGCCGCGGTCGCTCGGCTCGCTGCCCCCGGCGTTGTTGGCGGAGCTGGACGACGCGCTGCGCCTGCACCTGGCGCTGTGAACCCGCGCGCCTGCGCCGCCTCGAACCGGGTGGCGGTGTGCGCGAACAGGGCGGCGTCGGTCGGGCGCGCACCGACTGGTGACACGGGTGCCGAAGGAGGCGACCGAGTCCAACGGGCGCCTTACGAGGGATGGCGCCACGCGTAGCCGACTTATGATACGTTCGCAAGATGGCACAAGTAGCGCACTCAAACCTTCGAATCGTAAGTCGCGATCCGACCAACGTCGCGCCCGGCGCCAACGTCGAGCGCGTCCTCCGCGCCGTGGCCCAGCACGCCGACTACCGCGCCGGCTGCGTCGGCCTCGTCCCCACCGAGAACCTCCTCAGCCCGCTGGCGCGCAGCGTCATGGGCAGCGACCTCTCGCACCGCTACCTGTTCCAGAACCCGCAGTGGCGCTACGTCGGCGGCAAGCACCTCTCCGAGGTCGAGGCGGCCGCGCAGGAGATCGCCTCCGAGCTGTTCGGCGCGGCGTTCGTCAACGTCCGGCCGCTGTCGGGAGAGAACTGCACCAACATCGTCATCCACGCGGTCGTCGAGCGGGGGGCGATGTTCTACCACCTCGGCATGCACGATGGCGGGCACTTCGCCGCCAACAGCGTCGCAGAGCGCATGACCGATCGCCGGCGGCTCCTGCCGTACGACGCCGAGAACGCCACCATCGACCTGGAGGGGTGTGCGCGGGCCTTCGCGGGCGAGCCGCCCGACGTCATCTACCTCGATGCCTCGATGGTCCTCTTCCCGCATCCGCTCTCTCGCCTGCGCGAGTTGGCGGGGCCCGACACGATCATCGTCTACGACGCCTCGCAGGTGCTCGGCCTGATCGCCGGCGGGACCTTCCAGGACCCGCTTCGCGAGGGCGCCGACATCCTCGCCGGCAGCACCCACAAGTCGCTGCCGGGGCCGCAGAAGGGGATCATCATGACGAACCGCGCGGACCTCATGGCGCGGGTCGAGGCGACGATCTTCCCGGGCCACGTGTCGAACTTCCACCTCCACCACGTGGCGGCACTCGCTGTCACGCTCGCCGAGACGCAGGTCTTCGGTGTCGACTACGCGCGCCAGACGCTCGCGAACGCCCACGCCTTGGGCTCCGAGCTGCGGCGCCTCGGCCTGCTCGTGCAGGGCGGCGCGCGCTTGACGGCGTCGCACCAGGTATGGCTCGACGTCGCCGACCACGCGACGCCCGACGAGGCCGTCGACCGGCTCCACGCCGCCCACCTCATCGCCAACGTCAACGTGATCCCGTCGCTGCGCGCCAAGGGCCTGCGGCTCGGCACGCCGGAAGTCACGCGCCTCGGCATGCGCGAGGCCGAGATGCGCACGTTGGCCGGCCTCGTCCACGCGACGCTCGCGGGCACGCTGTCGCTCGAGGCTGTCGGCGCCCGCGCCTCGGCGCTCGCCGAGCGCTTCCGCACGGTGCGTTACTGCTTCCCCGAACCCGCGGCCGCATGACCCGGATCGAGCGCTGGCTCGGCGCCCCGGCGGGCGCCGAGCTCGAGCGCGCCGTCGACCTCATCGTCACCGACGACTGGACGACGCCCGCGCTCGAGGCCCCGCTCGCGGCGCTCGGCACCACCCGCGCCGCGGCGCCCATGGTACTGGTGCACGACCACACCCAGCCCACGGCGACCTACGGCGGCGCCGACCGCGCCCGCGTCGCGGCGCTCGTCGGCGTGCGCGATGCCTTCGCGCGGCGTTTCGGTGTGGAGGTGATCGAGGGCGCCGGGATCCAGCATCACGCGCTCCCCGAACTCGGCCGGATCCGGCCCGGCATGCTCGTGCTCGGCAACGACTCGCACACGCCCACCCTCGGCGCGTACGGCGCGATCGCGATCGCCGCCCAGCCCACCACCATCGCGGCGGCCATGCACACGGGGCGCTTCGTGGTGCGCGTGCCCGCCACGCTGCGAATCGACGTGACCGGGCGGCTCGCGTGCGGCGTCACGGCCCGCGACGCCGCCCTGACGCTGCGCGCGCTCGTGCGGGCGGCAGCGTCGGCGCTGCGTGCGACCGGCAAGGCGCTCGAGTTCGTCGGGGCGGGGCTCGCGACGCTCGCGCCCGCGGAGCGCGCGGTGATCGCCAACGTGACGCCCGAGCTGGCAGCGATCACGGCGACGTTCCCCGTCGACGACGAGCCGCCGGCCGGGCCCGCCGACGTCCACCTCGACCTCGCGTCGGTGCGCCGGAGCGTCGCGCCCGGCGCCCGCGGCGGCGACGTGTCGGCCCTGGCCGACGTCGCGCGCACGCGCGTGGATCGCGTCTTCGTCGGCACCTGCGCCGGCGGCACCTTCGAGGAGATTGCGGCGTTCGCCGACGCCCTTGGCGATCGGGCGGTAGTGCCTACCCTGGTGGCGCCCGCGACCTCCGGGATCGAGGCGCGGCTCCGCGCCGCCGGCACCCTCGACCGCCTGACGGCCGCCGGCGTCGCGCTGCTGGCGCCGGGCTGCGGCCCCTGCTTCGGCTTCGACGTCGGCCGCCTCGCCGACGGCGAGGTGGCGGCCGCCACCGGCAACCGCAACGGCGTCGGCCGCATGGGATCGCCGACCTCGACGGTGCACCTGGTCTCGGGTGCCACGGCAGGCGAGGCGGCGCGCACGGGATGGCTGGGGGAGGGGGCGGCCGCCGAGCCGGCACCCGGCGCCGCGGATCCGGTGTGCGGTGCGGGTGATGCCGTGTCCGGCACCTTTGGTGCCGCGTCCGTGGCTGCGGGCGGCGTGAGCGTCGTCTGGCCCCGCGCGGGCAACGTCGTCCGTCTCCACGGCATCGTCACGACCGACGACCTCACCCCCTCGGTCGTGCCCGGCGTCGGCACGAGCAGCGACCGCGACCCCGCGGTGCTGCGCCGACTGCTCCTTGCCCACGTCGCGCGTGGCACGGCCACGCGCGACCTCCGCGGCTGTGTCGTCGTCGCCGACCACGACTTCGGGATGGGGAGCAACCGCGCCTCGGCAGTGCAAGCGCTGCTCCTCGCCGGAGTCGCTGCGGTCGTGGTGCGAAGCGTGTCGCCGCTCTACGCGGTGGGCGCGCGCGACGAGGGGCTGGCGGTGGTCGAGCTCGATGACGACGCCTTCTATGTGGCCGCGGGGCCCGACGCGCACGTGGCGGTCGATCTCGAGGCGGGGACGGTGCGCATCGACGCTCGATCGTTCGCGGTGGCCGCCGCGACCCCGTTCGAACGGGCCGTTCGCCAGGCAGGCGGGATCGTCGCCCACCTCCGCGCCACACGCGCGGGCGACGGCGCCGCGTCCTCGCCGGGAAGCCCGTAGCCCCACGGTTGACATCGCTTGACCGCACATCACGTCGCCACGATGGTGCGAGCGAGGAGGACCGCGGGACTCGGATGACCGCCCGCCCGAGGCGTATCCGCGTAGGCGTGTCACGCGTCGTGTTCGAGGTCCGCAAGAAGCGAACTCGTCGTGCTCGTCGTTCGCGTTGGCCACCGAAGCGGCGTGAACCGCCGTTGACCGAGGCCGGCTCGAGGGACGAGCCGACGTGATGACCTGCCGTCGAGCGAGGTCGTCCGGTTGCTCGGCACGAGCCGCCCGCGTGTGGATGGTCGCCGCTCGCCGCCTCGGCGGAAGTCGCGGCTCTGGCGCACGCCGACCCGCTCGACCGGCGAGTGCAGGCCTACCCGTACGGACCCTTCGGTGAGCGTGTGTGGGCGCTGCGGTCCGTGTTGAGCGCGTACGGCGCCGCCTACGGAGCGTTGGCCGAGGCGATCGACGTGCCGTTGGCGACGCTGGACACGCGGTTGGCGCGGGCGCCTGGCGTGGCGTGCGCGTTCCTGACCTGTGAGGCCTGAGGCGCTCCCGCCGTGACGGCACCAAGGCGAGCACTCACGGCTGCCGGCACCGACTGGGCACGAACCGGCAGGGACGGCCGCTGGGGTCGTCGGCCCGCGTACGCTGCCGTCATGGCGACGATGAGCGACCCATGCGACGCGATGCAGTCAGCTTGCCGTACAAGCATACGTATCGTATGGTGAACCATATGAAGACCACGCTGGTCATCGACGACACCGTCGTCCGGCGTTTGCGCGAGGAGGCCGCGAAGCGCGGTGTCACCATGTCGGAGCTCGTCGAGGCCGGTCTCCGGCGGGTGCTGGACGAGCCGACCGCGTCGCAGGAGCCCCTGCCCGCGCTGCCGCGTTGGAACGGTGGCGGCGCCCGCGTGGACGTCGCCGACCGCGACGCGCTGTACGAACTCCTCGACCGGGATTGAGCCGCGTGTTCGTCGTCGACACCAACGTCTTGCTCTACGCTGCGGACGAGAGCAGCGAGTTCCACGCGCCGTGCCGCAACGTGCTCGAAGGACTGCGTTCGGGGCCCATCCCGTGGTTCCTCACCTGGGGCATCGCCTACGAGTTCCTACGCGTCGCCACCCACCCGCGCGTCTACCGCCGTCCGTGGTCGGCGTCCGAGGCGCATGCGTTCCTGGAGGCCCTGCTGCGCTCCCCGAGCGTCCGCCTGCTGACCCCCTCGGCGCGCCATGCGGAGGTGCTCGCCGCATCGCTCGCCGACGTCCCCGAGGCACGCGGCAACCTCCTTCACGACCTCCACACCGCCGTCCTCATGCGCGAGCACGGGGTCAGCCGCATCGTCACGCGCGACCGCGACTTCCACCTTTTCGCCTTCCTCGACATCGTCGATC
>SLSM01000103.1 GCA_007130445.1 Trueperaceae bacterium
CCAGCGCCGCCGCGCTCGCCGCCGGCGCCGCCTGGCCGCTGTTCGCGCCGTTCGTCGGGTTGCTGGGCACCTTCGTCACCGGCTCCGCGACCGCGTCGAACATCCTCTTCACCGACTTCCAGGTGGCCACCGCCGAACGCCTCGAGCTCTCGGTGCTGGCGCTCCTCGGCGCCCAGGGCTTCGGCGCCGCGGTCGGCAACATCGTCTGCCCGCACAACATCATCGCTGCGGGCGCGACGGTCAACCTGACCGGCAAGGAGGGCGAGGTGCTGCGTCGCACGCTCGGCGTCGCGCTGCTCTACGCCTTGCTCGGCGGCCTCTTGGCGCTGCTCGTCTTCGCCTAGGCGGCGCTGCGCGCACGGCCCCGCCCCGTGCTCAGTACACGAACTCGTCGATGTGGTAGCGCGCGACGCGTGCGCCCGGGACGGCGTCGCGCGCGGCGCGCCGCAACGCGCCGTCTTGCTCGGCCCGCTCGGACTCGCTCAGGTCGACGAGCCCATCGGCCGCGGCGCGCTCGGCATACGTCGAGTCGTCGTGCCGCACGAAGGGCGAGAGATACACTACGTCGTCGTCGCCGAGCGGCAGCCGGCGCAGCAGCGCGCTCGTGTCGCGGAGATGCCCCTCGGCGTAGCGGCGCCCACCCACGCCCACCATCAGGATCACCGACACGCGCAGTCCTGCCCCCTTCAGCAGCGTCACGAAGGCCGCAGCCTCGTCGGCGCTGCCGGGCTTGTCGAGGTACGCGAGCAGCGGGTCGTGGCCCGTCTCGACGCCGATCGCCACGCGCTCGAGCCCCCACGAGCGGAGCTCGCGCCACGCCGCCTCGGGCTTGCGCTCGCCGCTGAAGACGTCGACGAAGCCCGCCAAGGGCCTGCCCGGGAAGACCGCACCGGCGCGCTCGACGATGGGCCGTAGGCGCTCGTTGGAGAGCACCAGGGCGTTGCCGTCCGCCAGGAACACCGAGCGGCGCCCCGCAGCGGCTCGACCGAGCAACGCGCGGACGGCGTCGACGTGGGCGTCGAACGCCTCGCTGGGCCGCACCTGGAAGGGCCGCCCTTGGTAGAAGCTGCAGTACGTGCAGCGATTCCAGCTGCAGCCGAAGGTGGCCTGCAGCACCACCGCACCGTACTGGTCGGGCGGGAGGATGCTGATCGGGGCGTACGCGCCGAGGAAGCGTTCGCGCTCCGCGGCGAGGGTCTCGGGCGTCCACGCGAGGATCGTCTCGAGGCGCGCGGCGAGCGTCTCGGCCTGCGCGCGCTCGACCACCGGATCGCCGCGCCGCGAGGCCTCTCGCGCAGCGCCGGCCACACGGATGGCGTCGTCGAAGAGCGCGTCGGCCGCGGTCTGGTCGACGCGCCAGCGCCGGCGATCGCCGTCGACGCTGCGGCGGCCGAAGACCTCGGAGGCCAACGAGCGCTTGAACGTGTCGCCGCCCGTGAACCAGCTCGTCGGTCGCCCCTCGAGGTCGAACGCGATCACCGTACGTCGGTCGGGGCTGAGCGTGGTGGCCGCGTCCTGGACGGAGATGAGCCAAGGTTCCTGGGCGGCGGGCATGCGCGCACGATACCGGGGGCGCGCCCCGGGGCGCGTCAGCGCAGGAAGGGGTTGCTGCGGCGCTCGGCGCCGATGGTCGTCGCCGGGCCGTGCCCCGGGTAGACGACCGTGTCGTCCGGCAGCGTGAGCAGCTGCTCGCGGATGCTGTGCAGCAGCGTGTCGTGATCGGCGAAGGCGATGTCGGTGCGGCCGATCGACCCTTTGAAGAGCGCGTCGCCGACGAGCACCACACCGGCGTCCGCGAACGAGAACGCGACGTGGCCCGGGGCGTGGCCAGGGGTGTGGAGGCAGCGCGCCGTGTGCGCGCCGACGCTGAGCGTCTGGCCGTGCGCCAACGGCGACGTGGGCGCCTCGGGAGAGCGCACCATCAACCCGTACGCGGCGGCCTGCACCGTGGCGTGGTCGTACAGGCGACGATCGTCAGGGTGGAGCAGCACCGGCAACGTCTCTGCCTCGAGCAGGTCGGCGATGGCGCCCACGTGGTCGAAGTGGGCGTGCGTGAGCCATATGGCGCTCGCGCGGGCGCCTTCGGCGGCGAGCACGTCCTGGACGCGACCGGCATCGGCGCCCGGGTCGACGATCACGGCCTCGTCCGAGGCGCCGTCGATGACGATGTAGCAGTTCGTCTCCAGCGGACCGAGCGGGAGGGTGATCAGGCGCAGCGGCACGGCGGCACCGTAGCACGCAGGGCGGTGCCGGTCAGGGCGCCGACGGCACGAACACGAGCGGGATCGGCGCGGTCACGCGCACGGCGCGCGAGGCGGCGGCGAGCCCGCCGAAGGCGGGGTCGAGTTCGATCACGGTGCTCGTTCGCCCCACCAAGAGGTCGGCCTCGCAGCGCTCGGCCTCTTCGGGGCGGGGGAAGGTGACGGACGTGCTCTCGGCATCGCCGTCGCGCAGCGCCAACGGGCGCGCGCGGGCCGCACGGGCGTCGTCGAACGCCTCGGCGTCGAGCGCATCGCAGCGTTGCAGGTCGTAGCGCAGCTCGACCTGGCCGCTCGCGAGCGACTGCCAGCGCACGGTGAACGACTCCCCGAACGACGAGGTGGTGCCCGCAACCGGCTCGCTCACGACGATCTCGTCGGGGATGCGCACCGTCGTGCGCGGCGCCGCGTCGTCGCCTGGCCGTTCGAGCGCAATCACCAGCTCGGTGCCGGGCGCGAGTGGTGGCAGCGTCGCCGTGTACGCGTCGGGCTCGGTGACCACCGAGCTGTCGACCCCTGGCCGTAGCGCCACGGTGTCGCCTCCGGCCGGCGTCGCCGTCAGCCGTTCGCCGAGGGCGAGTTCAAACGTCCCCGCGAAGGCTCCGGTTCGGAACAGGACGACCGTCACCTCGGTGGCGCCGCCGGCGACCGAGACGACGCGGACCTTCGGTTGGATGTCGGCCGTCGCCACGCTGGGCGTCTCGGTGAAGACCATGGGGATCGCGGCGGTCACACGCACGGCGCGCGAGGCGGCGCGGAGCTCGCCGAAGGCCGGGTCGAGCGCGATCTGGGCGCCCACGCGGCCGACGATCAGATCGGCCTCGCAGCGCGTCGCGGCCGAGGGCGCGTCGAAGCTGGTCGTGGTGAGGCCGGTGCCGCCGTCGATCGGGAAGAACGAGACGAAGCCGCGCTGCGTCCGCAGGTCGTCGAGCTCCTCGGCGTCGAGGCCATCGCACTCCGCCACGCGGTAGCTGAGTTCCACGTCGTCGCTCGCCAGCGCGTCCCACGCGACCGTGAAGCTCTCGTTCAGGGTGCGCCGGTCGTCGGCTTGGGGTCGGTTGACGCGGATCTCGCCGGGGAGTCGCACCACCGTGTCGAGGGCCGACGCCTCGCCCGAGCGCTCGAACGCGATCGTCACGTCCTCGCGTGCCGGCACCTCCGGGAGCGTTCCCACGTACGCGTTGCGGCGTAAGAAGGCCGATGTGTCGACGCCGCGCTGCAGCTCGATCACGCTGCCGTCCGGGCCGGTGGCGGTGAGGCGCTCGCCGGCCAGCAGGCGGTAGGTGGCGAAGAGCGATTCGCCGCGGTAGAGCACGACCGTCACCACGGTGCCCTCGCCGGCGGTCGACACCACGCGCACCTTGGGTTCGATGTCGCTCGTGGCGACGCTCTCGGGCGCTCCGGCGCACGCACTCAGCACGAGCGTCACCAGGGTCGCGACGACGGCGGCGGTCCTCATCGATGGCATCCAGGCGTCAGGGCACCAGATGCAGACGGCCGACACCGTGCCGAGGCCCGCGTCTCGCCTTCGCCGTGGCCACGGGTGCCTTGCACCGTCAGGAGCGGCACGCGCGCACCCAGTCCACGAGGGGGGTGAACGCCGCCACCAGCGCCTCGACACCGGCCTGATCGGCGGCGTCGAAGCGCTCGAGCCGGTCGCTGTCGAGGTCGAGCACGGCCATCACGACGGCGTCGACCGTGATGGGCACCACCAGTTCGGAGCGCGAGCGCGGGTCGCAGGCTATGTGCCCCGGGAACGCGTGCACGTCGGCCACGCGTTGGCTGGCGCGCGCGGCGACCGCGGTGCCGCACACGCCCTTGCCGACCGCGATGCGCACGCACGCCGGGCGGCCCTGGAAGGGACCGAGCACGAGCTCGCCGCCGCGCAGGAGGTAGAAGCCGGCCCAGTTCAAGCCGTCCATGCGCTCGTACACCAGCGCGGCGAGGTTGGCGAGGTTCGCGAGCCAATCGCTCTCGCCGTCCAAGAGCGCGAGGGCGTCGCGGGACAGCGTGCGGTACGCGTCCGGCGTGCCCGCTCCGGCCGCGATGGCGCCGGCGCGATCGGTCGTGCTCGGGGTGCTGTTCATCGCCTCGAAGGGTATCGCGGCGCGAGCGCGAGGACACCGAGGCGCGAGACGCGGCTCGTGCCTAGCAATGGTCGGTCCCGCCTCACGCGGCATGGACGACACATGAGGTCCACACAGGACGCTACGGTCGAAGATGCATTCGGATGCAGCGAGAAGAGGCATTCGGATGCAGAGAGAAGAGGTGCCCGATGACAACAACTACTCGTTGGCTCGCGTCCGCGCGGCACACGCTGCGCACCACCACGCTCGCGCTGAGCGCCGTCCTGGTGCTCGGCATGGCCCATGCGCAAGGCGACTTCGACCACCTGGACCTCGAACTCGTCGCCGAGGGCCTCACGGCTCCGGTGGGGCTGATGACGCCACCGAACGACGAGCGTCGCTTCGTCTTCGAGCAGACCGGCCTGGTCCACATCCTGGACGACGACGGCACGCCGCTCGCGACGCCGTTCCTCGACGTGAGCGACCGGCTCGTACCGTTCCGGCCCGGGTTCGACG
>SLSM01000292.1 GCA_007130445.1 Trueperaceae bacterium
CCGACGCTCGCGGCGAAGGGCACTCGCGCGGCGACGACGGCGACCCACGGCATGATCGCGAGGAAGAGGTAGAAGGCCCAGGGGAGGCCGAAGGTGCTCGTCGCCCAACCCGCCGCAGGCGCCGCGACCGCCCAACCGACGGCCCCCCAGACCCTCTGCCGGCCGTAGGCGTGCGCACGATCGCCCAGCGCCTCGAGGACGGCGTGGTCGAGCAGCGGCATGGAGGGCGCCAGGTGAAAGGCGAGGAGCGCGGTGAGGAGCGCGAGCGGGACGATGTGGGTGGCGAGGGACAGGGCGAAGGCGGCGGCCAGCACAACGGCGATGACGGAGACGAGCACCGTCCGGTGCCGGCCGGTCGCATCGGCGATCTCCGTCCAGAACGGCGCACCGAGCATCGTCACGAGGGGGAGGATGCTGGTCAGCATGCCGATCTCGAGCCCGCTGAGGCCGCGGCTGGCGAAGTAGATCGCCAGGTACGGCATGAGGGACGCAAGTGCTGCGTAGTAGAGGAAGTAGAAGGCGCGCGCGGGGCGCATGCGCCAGCGAGCATACGTCGCGGTGGGCACGCGGCACACCTGGCACCATCGCGCGCCGGTACCGCAGCACGATCGGAGACATTGCCAGTATGAGACGTGGAAACACATGATCGTCTGCCCGTATGGCGCGTGCCATCTCGAACGACGGCCTCAGCCTGAAGCTCTCGGAGTCGCTGACTGCACGCGTGCCGCAACGCCCCCCCCCGCGACATCCGCCTACCGAGCGTCGCCAACGAGGCCATGGCGGTCATAGGCGTGCGCCGGGGCGGCAAGACGTCGTTCCTCCACCGGCACACCGCCGATCGCCTCAGCGCTGGCGACGATCCGGGGACGCACCTCCTGATCTCGCTCGAGGACGAACGCCTCATCGGCATGACGGCCGAGGACCTCGGCTGGCTGCTCGAGGAGCCCAGGCGGGTGGTCGGGGCGCCGTGCGGGAGGCCGGCAGGCGCACGGTGTACCTCGACGAGGTCCAGGTCGTACCCGGCTGGGAGACCGTCGTCAGGCGCCTCCTGGACGCGTACGACACCGAGGTCTTCGTCTCCGGATCGTCCGCCAAGCTGCTCAGCACCGAGGTGCACACATCGCTCCGCGGGCGTTCGATGGAGGTCCTGGTGCACCCGTTCTCGTTCCGAGAAGCGCTACGCCACGCCGGCGACGAGCCGGTCGCGGCGTACGCCAGGCTCGGACCGGACGCGCGCGCCGCCGTCGACGCCGCCCTTCGCCGCTACCTGACGATCGGCGGCTTCCCGGAAGCACGAGGCCTCGACGCGCTCGACCGCGTACCCCTCCTGAGGGGGTACGTGGACATGATGCTGCTGCGCGACGTCATCGAGCGCCACCGCATCACGAACGTGGCGGCCTTGAGGCGCCTCCAGCGCCACCTGCTGTCCAACCCCGTCGGCGCGTTCTCGGTCTCGAAGTTCCACCGAGACCTCCGGTCGCAGGCGCTGCCCGTCGCCGAGGAGACGCTGCACCACATGCTCAGCCGCCTCGAGGACGCCTTCGTGGTCCGCCTGGTCGCGATGCACACGCCCTCCGAACGACAGCGGATGCGCAACCAGCGCACGGTCTACCCCCGTCGACACCGGGCTCATCCCGGTGTTCGAGCGCGGGGGGCGCGAGCAGCGCGGCCGGAGCCTCGAGACGGCTGTCGTGGTCGACCTCGAGCGGCGCGGCTACCAGCTCGGCTGGATCCGAGTGGGCACCGACCTCGAGGTCGACGTCTTCGCCGAGCACCCGGTCGAGGCGCCGTCGCTCGTCCAGGTGTCACTCGACACGGCCGCCGCGGCGACCTGGGATCGCGAGGTCCGTGCACTGCACGCAGCAGCGGACGCGCACCCCGACACCCGCGCGCTCCTGGTCACACTGGACCCGACGCCGCCATCGCGCTCGCTGCCCGGCCGCATCACGTGGGCGCCGGCGTCACGGTTCCTGCTCGAGGGCCCGTTGCGGGCCCCACTGGATTCGAGCCAGTGACCGCTCGCTCGCCAAGCGCACCCGGGCTACGGCTGCGCAGCACCGCAACGTGACGCCGTGTCGTTCGGACGTACGCCGCCTGGGACGGCTGCACGCAGCCGATACGCGTGCTTGCGCCAGCCACCGAAACCTGATAGCTTCGTAACAAAGGGCAACCTGGAGGCTGTCATGGTCGAAGACGCACACGAACGGACGGGCGTCGTGGCCCGTGCCGAACGACGCGTGTCGCTCGATCTCCGCTTCCCCTCCGCGCTCGCTCCCGGCGAAGCGTTCACCGTCCGCGTCATCGTCGAAGACGTTGGCGAGGCCGACGTTCGAGCGCCGCTCCTCCACGAGGCGGTGTTCACCAACGTCACGTTCGAGGCGGACGGCTCGCTCGCGCCACTCAGTATGTCGATTCCCGCCAGCGCCGAGATCGACAAGGCGATGACCCCTGCAATCCGCGTGCACGTGGCGCGCGGGCAGACGGGAACGCTCGAGCGAGGGGACTTCATCAACCCAGCGATCGTGCCGCTGCCCGACGCGATGGAGGCGCGTTGCAGCATAGCGCTCGTAGAGGTGCGCTAGCCGCCGGGGCAAGGTGCACCACAGGGGCAGCGTCATGCACGCGAGCCCAGCACGGAAGATTCGGGAGGGAGACCATGGCGAAGACACGCGACACCGCGGCCAAGGCCGCGACCACCAAGCGCGCGGCCAGCAGAAAGGCAAGCCCTGCCGATGCCAGCGCGGAAATGCAGAACTCGTCCGACATCCGCAGCGGCTATCTCACCGGACCGGGCGTCGATCATCTGCCCGTCCGCTACAGCGTGATCGATGGCCGCGCCATCTTCGATGGCTGCATCGACATGGGGCCGGTGGAGACCGTCGAGGCCGAGGCCGACGCGTTCCGCTCTGCCCATGCCGAACACCTCTCGAGCCCGCTGCACGCCGACGAACCGGAACACCTGGGCGACCCAGAGCTGGTGCTCTCCGGCGTCGGGCTTCCCACCACCTCCGCCTTCCTGTGGCCCAACTGCATCGTGCCCTTCACCATCAACTCGAGCTTGCAGAACCCGGCCCGTGTCAACCAGGCGATCGCGCACTTGAACGAGCGCTCACCGGTGCGGCTGGTCCCGCGCACCACTCAACCCAACTTCGTCGAGTTCATCGGCGCCAACGTGAACTCCTCGGCGATCGGCATGCGCGGCGGCAGGCAGAACATCCGCCTCACCGCCAACGCTCCCGTCGGCACGGTGGTGCACGAGATCCTGCATGCCATCGGCATCTACCACGAACAGTCACGGTCCGACCGGGACAGCTTCATCGACATCCGCTGGCAGAACATAGAGCCAGACGCCATGCACAACTTCCAGACGGTCCCAGGCTCGGTCGACTACTTCGACTACGACTATGGCTCGATCATGCACTATCCCAGGTGGGCCTTCTCCCGGAACGGGCAGGACACGATCGTTCCCCGCCAGGCAGGCGTCACCATCGGCCAGCGCGAAGGCCTCTCCTGGATCGACAGGCAGACCATCGCGAAACAGTACGAGCGATTCTTCACCAAGGGCTACTCCGGTGTCTGGCGCGCGGGCTCTGGACGCTACGCCATGTGGATCAACGCGCCATGGGATAGCTTTCGGGGCAAGTGGCAGGATTGGAGCGGCACCGGCCTTCGCCTCGTCGACGTCCACACCCGCCGCGTCGGCAACGCCAACCGCTATTCGGGCGTCTTCCTCCCCGGCACCGGCGGCCACGGGCTGTGGGCCAACGTCTCCTGGGAGAGCTTCCGGAGCAAGAACCGGGAATGGGTCCAGCAAGGCCTGCGCTGCGTCAGCCTGAACGTGCACCGGCATGGCAACGAGAACCGCTTCTCAGGCGCATTCCTCCCTGGCTCCGGGGGCTGGGCCTTGTGGGTCAACGCCTCCTGGGACAGCTTTCGCGCGAAGTGGCAGGAGTGGAGCGGTCAAGGCCTCCGCCTCATCGACCTGCACGTGCACAAGGTGAACGGCAGCACCCGCTACTCGGGCGTGTTCGCCGCCGGCACCGGCGGCCATGGCCTCTGGGCCAACGTCACCTGGGACAGCTTCGTCACCAAGTGGCGCGAGTGGTCGAACGTGGGTTTGCGCCTCGTCGATCTGGCCATCCACCGCGACAACGGTCAGAATCGCTACTCGGGCGTCTTCCGCCAGGGAACCGGCTCCTACTACCTCTGGGCCAACATGACCTGGGAGGGCTTTCGCGCCAAGTGGGAGGAACTGGGCGCTCGCGGCCTTCGCCTCGTCGACTACGACTTCCCGGCGCCCGAGATCGGCGGGGTCCTCGGTGATCCCGACAGCAGCTTCGAGCAGGACGATCCACTCCTCGATCCGGGGCACGAGCAGGGAGGCTTCGGCGGCGTCTTCGGAGACGATGACAGCAGTCCGGGGGCCTCGCACGAATCCGAGGGGCTTGGCGGCTTGGTCTTGGGCGAGGGGCTCGGGCCGATCAACACGCCGTCCGATGGCGAAGGCGAGGCCTCGATCCCCGAAGACGCTGTGGCCGATGACGAAGGCAGCGCCGGGCACATCGGCGGCGGTGGCTGAACACGCGCGTCCACGTGTCTCGATCGCCATCACACCGCGCCCGAACAGCCCTTCGTTCTCGCGGTGGCTTCGTGGTCGGCCACGTTCGTCTGAGGCTCGACTGCTCAACGCCGGTTCTGCCAACCCCCTGGCCGGTGTCTTGACTACGATGCTCCCCCGAACCCAAGTTCAGGGGAGCATCGCTCCTGACGTGCTTCCTCGATGGTGGGCGGTATAGGATTTGAACCTACGACCCCTCGCGTGTGAAG
>SLSM01000202.1 GCA_007130445.1 Trueperaceae bacterium
GCGACACCCGTGTCCGCGCCAGGAGGAGTCCCATGCGTCATCCCAAAGCCGCGCTCGTGGAGCGCGCCCAGGCCGAAGGTCGCGGCAAACCCGTGTTCGAGACCAGCAGGAGCGGTCCCGAGCACGAACCCGTCTTCCAGTCTGAGGCGAGCCTCGACGGCGTCGTCCTCGGTCACGGCGAGGGGGGCAACAAGCGCGAGGCCGAGCGCCGCGCGGCCGAGGCGGCCCTCGTCGCCCTCGACCGCGTGGCGCTCACCAGCGCCAGCGTGAGCGCCGACGACACGCCGTTCGACGGTCCCTGGCCGATGTTCGAGACCGTGCTCGCCGGCGCCCTGCAGGTGGCGAACGCCCGCGTCCCGACCGAGTTGCGCGGCGACGCCGCCCGCGAAGCCGTCCAGGCGTTCACGCTCACGCTCTACAAGGGCATGTTGGAGTCGCTCGGCGACGTGGTCGAAGACGACGACGAGGACGAGGACTAAGGCGTCCCGTCGCCGGCGGCGAGGCGCCGTGCGACGCGCTCGATCCGCTTCAGGTCCTCGGCGGCCTTCTCCTTGACGAGCATGTCGAGCATGCCGGTGCTCACCTCGAGGTCGCCGCTGCCCCGGGCCTGGACGATGTCGACCATCTTGGCCGCGAACGCACGCAGCGGGGTCTCCATCGCGATGCCGCTCAGGTCCTCGTCGATCGGCGAGCGCACGTCGATCAGGTCGCCATCGAGCCCGCTGCGGTCGCCGCGGACGTGCACCACCACGCGTCCGTGCTCCGTGACGACCAGGAACCGCTCATCCGGCCGGTCGCTCACTCGCTGGCCTCGTCGAGGAAGCGCTGCAGCACCTCGACGTTGACGGTGATGGGCGCACGGCGACGCCGCACCGCGCCGTACTCCAGCAGCCGCGCCAGACAATGGCTCACCGTCTCGCGCGTGGCGCCGATCATCTTGGCCAAGTCCTGCTGGGTGAGGTTGAGATCGATCACGGTGCCACGCTCGCCAGGCGCGCCGAAGTCCTTCGCGAGTCGCAGCAACAGGTTGGCCAGGCGGCCGGGCGCGTCGAACGCGCCGACCTCGGCCTGCCATTGCTGCGCCTGCCAGAGCCGAGTCGACATCACCTGGATGAACTTCATCGCGATGCGCGGCTGCTGCTGGAGCAGGCGCTGGAAGTCGCCCTCAGGCATGACGATGAGCGTCGTGTCGATCACCGCCTCGGCCTGGTTCGGCCGGCGCTCGCTCTCGAGCAGCAGCAACTCGCCGAAGATGTCGTACTGCCCGAGCAGGCCCAAGATCATCTCCTTCCCATTGGGGAAGTACATCGAGATCTTGACCATGCCTTCGCGGATGAAGTACAGCGCGTCAGCCGGATCCTCCATGTGATAAATGATCTCGCCCTGCGCGAAGCGCTTGTAGGGCGTGATCCTGGAGAGCTCCTCGAGCTCGACCTCGTTGAGGTCCTCGAAGAGCTGGGTGTTCTTCAGATGCCACACCAGACTCGGGTATTCCTGCACGTCGTCAGTGTATCCCACGCGGAGCCCCGGGGCACGAGGCGCCTGTCTCGCGACCGGACGACGACGCCTCAGTCGGCAGCGGTTTCGACCACACCGAACGCCTCGAGGTAGGCGATCGCCTGGCCGTATGCGCCCAGGTCGACGAAGTTCTCGAGCTGGTAGCCACCGACGAACACCGTCGGCGTACCGCGCAACTGCAAGGCCGTCGCGACATCGTACGCGCGCTCGATGGTCTCGACGTGGCGACCTTCGGCGAGGCACGCCTCGACGCCGTCCGTCGCGACGCCGGCGGCGGCCGCGATGGCCAGCAGGGACGCGTCCACATCGGGCAGCCCCGTCCACTCGGGCTGCCGCTCGAAGAGCAGGTCGTGGAACCTCCAGAACGCCTCGTCGTCACCAGGGTTGGCATCGGTCACGCACTCCGAGACCTCGGCAGCGCGGAACGAGTTGGGGAACGAACCGATCAGCGGGAAGTGGTGGTACTCGATGCGCACGTCGCCTCGTGGCAGCAGGGCCGCCTCGACCGACGGCAGCACCTCGGCGACGAAACGCCGGCACGCTGGGCACGAGAAGTCGCTGAAGTCGCGGATCACGATCGGCGCGTCGGCCGGCCCCTTCACGTGCCGCGAGACGGGGAACGCGTCGTCCTGGACCTCGGCGAGCGCCAGCGCGAAGGTGAGCGCGTAGGGTGCCTCGCCGTCGTCGACGTCGAGCGTCAGGCGGAAGCGCTCGATCCCGACCACCGACGGCCCGGTTCCGGCGAGTTCGGGCAACGCCCGCTCGAGGAAGTCGAGGACGGGCTGCTCGATCCCCGCACCGAACCCGGTCGCCGCGCCGACGAGCGCGGCCACGTCCCGGGCCGCGAGATCGGTGAGCGCAGCGGATTGCCCACGCACCGCGTACAGCGCGCCGTTGCGCACCACCGGCTCGATCACGAGGCCGCTGGCGGTGCTGAAGACGCCGTCGTCACCTGCGTCGGCCTCCACGTCGACCGCCGCCAGGGCGGCCAGTCCGTTCGGCTCGGCGCCGATCTGCGCGAGGGCCGAGCCGAACAGGGTCGCTGCGATCGACAGCAGGAGCGGCACCATGAGGCGCGCGAGGATCGGGTGGGTGCGGTCGATCATGCGGGGTCTCCTCCATCGGGGGCATCGGTGAGCGGTTCGGCATGGGCATTGGTCACGCGTAGCAGCTCGTCGGTCTCCAGTTCGAGCAGTGCGGAGCGCGTGCCGCCGCCGGCATACACGCGCTGTCCGGACACGATCCTGTGGGCGTCGACGAGCGTCCGGAGCGGCTCGCGATGGCCGAAGGGTGGCATGGCGCCGACCGCGTAGCCAGTGAGTTCTTGCGCTTCCTCCGGCGTCGCCATGCGGAGCTGTCGGCGACCGACGCCGCAGGCGGCCGCGAGCGCAGGGTAGCGCACGCGGTCCTCGCCCGCTGCGATCACCAGCCGCGGCTCGCCGGCGACGAGGAACACCAGGCTCTTGAGCACCTGCTCCGGTCGCACGCCGAGCGCGGCTGCCGCCGCCGGCACGGTCGGGGTCGGCACGCCCGGTGCGACCAGCCGCGCCGCGACGCCGTGCCGGATCACCCACGCCATCAGATCGACGTCGTCGAGTGCGGGGGCAGCGGCCTGGCTCACGTCGGTCATGCGGACCAGTGTAGCCACGGCGGCGGAGGTGAAGCGTTCGGCGCACGCGACCCCGCCTGCCCACGCCTCACGCGCGCCCCTGTCCAGGCGCATCGAGGGCGCCGCACACACGCACGGGAACGCCGATGAGGACGTGCTATCTTGCGTTCGATGAAGCCCAGCGACGACCTCGACGAGCGCACCGACGACGCTCGACCTCCGACCGCGGACGACGGCACCGGCACGGCCGCATCGGACCCAGACACCATCGCCTCGGACGATGTCGCCTCAGGCGCCGTCGGTTCAGACCAGGTTCGTGCAGACCAGGTTCGTGCAGACCAGGTCGGTTCGGACCCTATCGGTCCGGACCCGGTCGCCCTCGCGACCGCCGACGCGCGCGCCGCGTTGGCCGCCGAGCGTGCGCTGTTGCGCGACCTTCAGGCGCTGCTGCTGCGGGCCGACCTGCGAGGCGACGCCGGCAACGCGCTGCGCGACGCCGCTGAGGACCTCGACGGTCTGTTCCTGTTGGTGGTGGTGGGCGAGTTCAACGCCGGGAAGTCGAGCCTGATCAACGCCCTCCTGGGGGCGGACGTGATGCGCGAAGGCGTGACGCCGACGACCGATCGGGTCACGCTGGTGCAGCACGGCGCGGAGGCGCGCTTCGAGGAGCGCTCAGGCGACCTCGCCGCCGCGACGCACCCGACGGAGCGCCTCCAGGACCTCGTGCTGGTCGATACGCCCGGCACCAACGCCGTGGTCGCCCGGCACCAGGAACTCACCGAGCGGTTCGTGCCGCGTGCCGACCTGGTGCTCTTCGTCACCAGCGCGGATCGCCCCTTCACGCAGTCCGAGCGGGCGTTCCTGGCGATGATCGAGGGCTGGGGCAAGCCAGTGACGGTCATCGTGAACAAGGCTGACCTGCTGCGCGGCAGCGATGACCTCGACGAGGTGGTCGGGTACGTCCGCCGCAACGCCCGCGAGACGCTCGGCACCACGCCCCCCGTGTTCGCTCTGAGCGCTCGCGGCGCTCGTTCGGCGCAGGCGTCGGGCGACGCCGACGCGCTCGTGGCCAGCGGCCTCCCGGCGCTGGAGGCGCACCTCGCGCGCACGCTCGACACGGGCCGCTTGCGACTGAAGCTCGGCAACCCCCTCGGCGTCGCCCGGCACGTGGCGCTCGACATCGGTAGCGCGCTCGACGAGCAGCGCGGCCTGCTGCTCGACGACCGTCGCACGCTCGACGAGGTCGACCGGCAGCAGGTGCAGTGGCGCAAGGACGTGCGGCGCGAGGGTCAGGGCTACGTCGATCGCGTGACCACCGTGCTGCTCGAGGTCGAGCGGCGCGGAGAGGTCTTCTTCGACGAGACGGTGCGGCTCTCGCGCGTGATGACGCTGTTGCGCCCGGAGCAGGTGAAGGCCGCGTTCGAGGAACGCGTGCTGCGCGACGCCGAGCGCCGCATCGACGACGCCGTCGATGCGATGGTCGACTGGCTCATGGAGCGCACCGTCCAGCAGTGGGAGGACGTCGTCGCCTTCGTGAACGAGCGCCGCAAGGCTGGCGAGGAGCGCGTGATCGGCGAGATCGGCGGACGCTTCCAGTACGACCGCCAGGCGCTGATCCGCTCGCTGAGGGACCGCGCCGAGGGCGTCCTCGAGGGCTTCGATCGCGAGTCCGAGGGGCGGCGAC
>SLSM01000060.1 GCA_007130445.1 Trueperaceae bacterium
CGGGACGCGCCAGGTAGACGAGATCGATGTGCTCGTGCGCATCGTCGATCCGCTCGAGCTGGACGCCCCGCGGGCGGGCCAGCTGCCGTGGCCCAGGCACCGTCACGGGGGGATCGCCCAGGAGCACGATCGGGACGCCCGACTCCTCGAGCACCTCGCGCACCGCGGCGTCGTCGGGGAGTTCACACGCTTCGACGTGACCGCCACACGGGAGCCAGCGACCCAGCTTCGGGTGCTCGTGCAGCAGCACCGTGCCTCGCCACACGACGAAGACGGCGACCGCCCAGTCGCGTGCGGGGCTCGGAGCGTTCGCCGTCACGACACGAGCCTCAGTTCGACGGCGTCCTCGCGTTCGCCCACCACGCCGCCGTAGAGCGTGTGGGGCGTCGCGTGGTCGACACGCATGCGGTGGAGCCCGAGGCGCCTGACCTGGTCGGCGGGGACCAGGACGGTGTGGTTCTGATCGGAGTGGCCGGCGACGTACTCCCCGTCCCTGGAGCGCTCCTTGACCAGGACCCGCACCTCGCGACCGATCCAGCGCCGGTTGGCCTCGAGCGCCCAGTGCTTCTGGCGCTCGATCAGGCGGCCCAGGCGCTCGGTCTTGACCTCGCGCGGCATGTCGTCGAAGTGCGTGTGGGCCGGCGTGCCCGGACGCGCGCTGTAGATGAACATGTAGGCGTGCTCGAAGCGGACCTCGTCGAACAGGTCGAGCGTCGCTCGGAAGTCGTCCTCGGTCTCGCCAGGGAAGCCGACGATGATGTCGGTCGAGAGGACGGCGTCGGGGACCTTCGCGCGGATCTCGCGGACGATCTCGAGGTAGCGCTCACGCCGGTACTCGCGCGCCATGCGCCGCAGCACGCGATCGCTGCCGGACTGCACTGGGAGGTGGATGTAGTCGCACACGTTGGGCTCGTCGGCGATGGCGTCGATCACGTCGCTGGTGAAGTTCATCGGGTGGCTGGTCGTGAACTTCACGCGCGGGATGCCGACGCGCGCGACCAGGCGCAGGAGCTCGGCGAACGACGGCAACGCGGGGTCGTGCAGGCCGTAGCTGTTGACGTTCTGACCCAGCAGCACCACCTCCTGCACGCCCGCCTCGTGCATCGCCCGGGCCTCGTGCAGGATCGCCTCGAGCGGCCGCGAGACCTCGGGACCGCGAGTGGTCGGGACGATGCAGTAGGTGCAGTGGTGGTCGCAGCCGCGCATGATCGTCAGGAACCCGGTCTGGGTGCCGGCTGGCGGGGGAGGCGTGATGTGGTGGACGAGGTCGTCGCGGAAGCGCAGGCGCTCCACGCCACCCGACACCGGCTGGTGGGCCTGGGAGCGCGACCGTTCGACCGCCTCGAGCGCCGGGACGAGGTCGGTGATGGCCCCGGGCCCGATCACGAGGTCGACGTCGAACTTCCGCGCGATCGCCTGGCCTTCGTCGAGCTGGGCGAGGCAGCCCATCAGCCCGAGGGTCAGGTCGCGGCCGCGCCTGCGCTCCTTACGGAGGTCGCCGAGCAGCGAGACCACCTTCTCGACCGGCTTCCCGCGCACGGCACACGTGTTGAGGAGGATCAGCTCCGCGTCCTGGGGCGCATCGACGATCTCATGACCGCCCGCCACCAGCTCGGAGTGGATCGTGAGGGTGTCGTACTCGTTCATCTGGCAGCCGTACGTGATGACGTGCGCCCTCATCGGACGGCCACCGGAGCGTATGTGGAGCTCTCGTTCACGCTCGCCATCCTAGCAGCGTCGGCGTCCGGATCACGTGCTGGTGGCGGCGTGCGGGGGACGACGAGGAACGCCTCAGCCGCGGACCAGCGCGGCCACCAAGGCGACCCCGAGCGCCGCGATGGTCACCATGAAGCCCTGCACCAAGAGCCGTGGAAAGCGCAGCGCCAACGCCGGCACGGCGCTGGCGATCACCATCAGCACGCCAGCGAGGAAGAGCCACGAGGCGGCGTGCAGCCAGGCGTCGAGGACGCCGTCGCCGGTGCTCATGAGCGACCGTCCGTGAGGCGTCGAGTGTCGTGGACCATGCAGGAGTCTACCGACGACGCGCGCTCGACGTAGGCTGGCGGCATGCCGACACCGGACCCGGCACTGAGCGTGGCAGAGGCGCCGACCTTCCGTGAGCGGGTCGTCGCTACCGTGCGCGCCATCCCGCCTGGACGCGTCGCGACCTACGGCCAGGTGGCGCTGATGGCGGGCGCGCCGCTCGCGGCGCGCCAAGTCGGCGGCATCCTATCGCGCCTCTCGGAGCTCGAGGGCCTCCCGTGGCAACGCGTGGTCAACGCCTCGGGCGGTATCTCCACCCACAAGATCGGCGCCGGGCAGTTGCAGGAGGCACTGCTGCGCGCCGAGGGCGTCGAGGTCGGGCCGCAGGGCGTGGACGTGGGGCGCTACGGATGGCGGCCGGCTGCAGACGTCGCGCCCCGCGTCAGCGGGCCAGCAACTCCGGTGGAACCATGACCACGATCACGCGCTGTTCGTAGGTGCGGCGCCAGATGCCGAAGCGGACGACGACGCGTACGAAGAAGCCACCATGCTCGCGCAGGTTTCGCGCGTAGTGACCCAGACCGGGAACGATCGCTCCGAAGGCACCGAGCAGCGACGCCAGCAGCTCGGATTGCACGTCGTGCTGGCTGGCGGTGGGTATCGGTGCGGCCATCGACACCTGGAAGGCGTGCTCGCGCCGACCGCGGAGCGGAGCGACCTCCAGCGTGTGGTGCTCGACCACGCGGCTTTGAGCGCTGGACATTCGGCGACCGTCGTGGACCGCCTTCACGTAGTACCGATCGACCAACGCCACGTCGACGCGGATCCGATCGACGCTCGCGTACGGCACCAGCGTCACGACCGCGTCGAACGTCTGGCCGACGCGGAGCGTCCGAGGGACGCTCAAGTCGGCACGGTTGAAGCGCCTCTGCCAGACGGCCTCCACCAGCGCAGTGAACGCGGCGGCCGCGGTGAGGCCCACCTCGAGCAGCACCCACAGGCGGCCGATCCCGAGCACCTGGAGCCAGCCCGGCACGAGCAGCACCAGCACGCCGGCCGCTGCCAGCGCACCGTAGGCGAACGCGGCCCACGCCGCGCCAACGTGGTGCCACGGCGGCGGCGCCGGGACATCGAGCGCCGGGTCCTCGTGCCATCGGCGAGCGACACCGCACGGGTCGCACACCAGCGCCGCATCGGCGTTCGCGTGCCCGCAGACTGGACAGCTCCAGCTCACGCACCGATGCTAGACCGAGGGCGGCTGGGACGGCGTGTAGGATGACCCACATGGACGTCGTCGAACTCACCCGTGCGTTGGTCCGGGCCGAGAGCCCAACGGGCCGAGAGTCGCCCGCGGCCGCCGTGCTCGCCGCCGCCCTCGAGACCCTCGGGTACGACGAGGTCTCGATCGATCCGGCCGGCAACGTCGTCGGCGTGATCGAACGCGGTGACGGACCCACCGTGCTGCTCAACGGCCACATCGACACCGTGCCGGCCGGTGATCCGGAGCGCTGGCCGCATCCACCGTTCGAAGGCGTGCTCGATGGCGGGCACATCTACGGCCGAGGGGCGTGCGACATGAAGGGCCCCGTGGCGGCGATGGTCGTCGGTGCGAGGCTCGCGGCCGAGGCCGGCGTGTTCGGCCGCATCGTCATGACCGGTGTGGTGCAAGAGGAGATCGGCGGCTTGGGTGCGCGCTACCTGGCGGGGACCCAGCGCGCCGATGTCGTCATCCTCGGCGAACCGAGCGACCTGCGCCTGATGCTCGGCCACCGCGGCCGCTGCGAGGTCCGGGCCACCTTCCCGGGCCGCCTCGCCCACGCGGCGCGAGCGTCTCTCGGCGAGAACGCCTTGACGCGCGCGGCCCGCTTCGTGATGGCGCTCGACGCCCTGCCGCTCCCGAGCGCCCCGCGACTCGGCAGCGCCAGCGTGACACCGACGTCGTTGGTGACGCAACCGCGCGGCGGCACGAACGTCGTGCCCGGCTCAGCCGAGCTCGCCATCGACTGCCGCAGCGTGCCGACGGAGCCCCGCGAGGCGCTCTTGGAGCGGCTCAGGGCGCTCGATCCCGGAGCGGCACTGTGCGTCCCGGAGGAGGTCTTCGCCAGCGAAGACGGTGCCGTGCGCATGACGCTGCCGCGCGAGAACCTGCCCTACCTCCTGGCTGAGGACCACCCCTCGATCGGCGTCGCCCGCCGCGCGCTCACGGCGGCGCTCGGCCGGCCCGTCGAGGTCGACACCTGGTGGTTCGCGACCGACGCGCCACACCTGGCGTCTCTGGGCGCGCCGATCATCGGCTTCGGTCCAGGCGATCCCGAACTCGCCCACACCAGCGCCGAGCACGTGAGCGTCGAAGCGCTCCACGCCGGCGTCAACGGATACCGCGCCCTCGTGAGCGCGTTCCTTGGAGGTCGACCATGAAGGGGACCGAGATCATCCTGAACGGCGACCCGTGGACGGTCGTCGACGTCGCTCCAGCCATGCCGCTCGCCGAGATGGTCGCGGCGCTGCTCGAGGACGAGGGGTACGTCGCGATCGTGCGCACCGCTGCCGGCGTGCCGGACGCCTTGACGCACCTGGGGGTCACGGACTCCGGGACGAGCGTCGTCCTCGTGCCCAGCGTCGACGCGGAGCGCGCCCTGGCGTTGATCGACGAGACCGTCACCGACTACACGGGCGACGACCTCGACGCCGCGCTCGCCGATCTCGCCAGCGATCCGAACGCGCTGGGCGAGGTCGATGCCGACGAGGCGTTCGACGACGAGGACGGCTTCGACGACGATGACGACGCCGACATCCGCCGACTCGACGGACACTAAGGGCGACGCCGC
>SLSM01000106.1 GCA_007130445.1 Trueperaceae bacterium
GGTTCGTGACCACGTACTTCAGCGGCATCGTCGACGAGCGCGACCTGGTGACCCTGGGCGGCTACCCCGGCGAGCTGCGCTCGTTGCTCGGCATCTGGGTCGAGGAGACCGACGCCCTGCTTCCCGGTTCCGGCAACCGCATCGTCATGACCGAACGTAGGGACGGCTTCGCAGCCGAGTACGCCTGCGACCTCCTCTGCGACGTCGTCCACGCCGAGACGGCCGAGGTCGTCGCCGTGTACGGCGACGACTTCTACGCCGGCACGCCCGTCGTGACGAAGCACCGCTTCGGGAACGGTGAGGCCTGGTACGTCGGATCGCGCGCCGACGAGGCGTTCCGCGGCGACCTCGTGTCAGCGCTCTGCGAGGACGCCGGGATCGCTGCGCCGCTGACCGTGCCGAGCGGGGTCGAGGTGACCCGCCGGGAGCACGAGGGCCGTGGCGTCGTGTTCGTCCTCAACCACAACGACGAAGCGTGCGACGTCGACCTCGGGCCGTCGGCCTTCCGCGACGCCGTTCGCGGCCGACCGCTCAGCGGCTCCATGTCGCTGCCGCCGAAGGAGGTCCTGATCCTCGTCGAGGACGGAGCGGCGGCGTGACCGGGGACGGTCTCGTGGGCCGTGATCGAACGCCCACGAGACCGCTTGGAGACACGTTCGCCTCGCGTCAGTTCACGCAATCGCTGGGAGGTATGGCGACGTAGATCTGCACCTCGTCCGTGCCCGTCAACCCCACCTCGTTCGTGTAGCTGAGGCGCAAGGTGGCGGCGTTGGCCGGACTGAAGGTGGGGTTGCAGCGAGGCGTGACGTAGTCGCTGGGCACGAAGGAGTGGACCGTCTCCGGATCGCGACCCGGCCGCACACGGAGGCTGGTCCGTACCGTCACCGGCTGGAACGTCCCTTCGGGAGCGCGAATCTGCCACTCGACGTCGCTGAACGTCGGCGTCGAACCCGCCGGGTCGAGTGCGTCGAAGTCGAGGGTCGCCCGGGCTCCGTCGAGGTACTCGCTGCCGTCGATCGGGCGGAGGATCGACACGATCGGTGGCGAGGTGCTCGGTGGCTCGATCACGTTCACGAGGATCGAGTCGCTGCCCACCGCGCCGTGCTGGTCCGTCACCTCCACCGTGATGTAGCGGAAACCCGTGGTGGTGAAGGTGATTGGCACGACACAGCCGGACCACGGTCCTTCACCTTCGCGCAGGCTCGTCCACGTGTACGAGCTGCACGGTTGCCCCCCCCGGTGACCGGCGCGAACTCCTCGGCCGCGAAGCTGGTCGCGAGTCCGCGGTACAGCGTGGTGGCCGTGGGCTGCTTGGGCGGCGAGACGATCGAGACGTTCGGTCCCTGGACCGTGAGGTTGACCGTCACGAAGGCGCTGCGCTGCATCCCCGCGGCGTTCGTCGCGGTCGCGGTGACGATGCGCTGGCCGGGTGCGGCGGTCGCGAAGCTCGCGGTGATCGACGTGCCCGAGCCGAGCGGACCGTCGACGCTGGAGCGCCACTGGACGTCGCAGCAGGCGTCGCTGTCGCGAGCGTCGCTGACCTCGGCGGTGAACGTGATGTCGAGGAACGGCGATGCCGGGAAGCTGGCGTTGTGCGCCGGCTGGGTGATCGTGATCGAGGGCGGCGTCACGCCGTAGTTCGGCGCTGGTCCGTGGTCGAACGCCACGATGTACCTGAACCGCTCCTTGGCCCACGTGACGGGCACGTACCAGTAGCCGCCGTCACCGCCGCATCCCCAGGAGTTCTTCAGGATGAAGAAGCCTCCGCCGCTGGCGATGGTGCGGGTCAGCAGGTCCGTCGGGATGTCGGGGAGGCGCAAGGTCTCGTGGTCCGAGACGAACCCGACCAGGTGCACCGCGTGCCCTGCCTTCACGACCGACGATGCGCCGCCGACGAAGCCGCTCGGGGTCGGGCTCTTGAACGCCGTGTCGGCAGTGAGCGCCACGACCATCGGAGACCCTGCGTCCAGTCCCGCCCGGAGCGTGTGGATCGGGAGGTTCCCCTGCACGGGCGACCACACCGTCGTCGCGCCGGTGAGCGAGTACCCGGGGTCGCCTGCGCGAGGCTCCGGCACGTAGCCGCAGAAGTAGGACTGGTTCCCGGTGCACACGCGCGCAGCCTGGTGGGTGGTCTCGGAGCACGCGTACGGGTACCACGAGTCGCACGAGAAGCCGTACGTGTCGGACGGCTCGAACTCGACGCGGCGCCACGATGGGTTGCACGGCCACGTCTGCTCGTGGGGCACGCCGAACGCCCCGATGCGTTGCGCCGCCGTCCAGAGGCTGAAGCCGTCCCCGAAGTCGCGACGGTCCCACACCGCCCGCATCTCGTAATACAGGCGTTGCTCGGAGAGGTTGACCCACTGGTTGGTGCGGATCGCCACGTTGCTCTCGATCGCCGAGACCAGCGCGAACGCGACGCACGAGCCGCGCATGCCTTGCGACTTGGCGCTCGTCTGGTAGTGCTGTTGCGGCCACCACGTCCGTAGCTGGAGGCCATCGGCATGGAACGAGCAGGCGTTCTCCACGAACTGCGCCGAGGTGCCGGCGGGGCGGCTGCGGTCGTATCCGGGTCCGCGACCGAACTCCAGGCGCGGGTCGCTGACGTAGCCCGGCGGGCGATAGGTGCCGATGGACGATGGCATCACGACGTCGGGAGCGTCGCCCGAGGCGGCGAGCCGCGCGGCCTCCATGGCGGCCGTGGCAGCCAGGTCGGCCGCCAATGCCGCCTCCAAGGCCTCGAGCGCCGCCAGCAGTTCGGCCAGGCCGGCCGTCGCCAGGCGGTCGGGGGTCGGCAGGCCCGCCGGCACGTTCTCCGACGCGGCCTCGTAGCCCCGCCGGTAGTTGACCCGCTGGGTCTCACTCGACTCGGACTGCGCCAGCGCTTCGAGGTAGCCCGCGAGGGAGCTCGCGTGCGACTCGAGCAGCACCTGCATCGGTGGGTCCACGCCGTCGTCGATCGTCAGGAGGTACTCGCCGCTGGGCAACCGCACGAGGTCGTTGGGTTCCTCGGGCAGCTCGAGCAACCAGGCGAGCTCCGGCCGCTCCGCGATCACACCCTCGGCAGTCGCTATGTCGGCTGCGTATCGGGCCGCGGCGATCTCCGCCTACGTCGCGGGGTCGGAGGGTGCAGCCCACACGAACCCCTCCTGGCCCGCGAGCTCCTTGAAGCGCTCGGACGACACGAAACAGGCGCCCTCCGCCGCACCCGCGGAGAAGGTCTCGCGCCCGGCGAAGAAGGGGTCGCCCGCGACGCTCTCCCGCACCGCGCACTCGTCGACCGGCGGGCCTCCACCCGGTGCACCGCAGGCCGCCAGCGCGACCGCCACGGCGAGCAGGTACGCCCGCCACCACCCTCGAACCTGGATTCGTCCTCGCTCGCGTCCCATGTCTACCTCTATGCAGGGGTCCGTCCGACACATGTGCTGCGCTGTGCGACGTCTTCCTCGGCAGGCTAGGAATCGCTCGTTCCAATGCCGTTACAGCCCCGTCGAGCACGAGCCCAGCGCCGGCCAGTACCGGCGGACGCCGCCGGTGCGTCGAGCGCGCAACACCAGGCGGGCGGCGTCGCTGGAGCGGGCGCGCACCACGTCCTGGGCACGAGCGTGAACGACGGCGCGAACATCCGCTCGCGCCGTCGTCGAATCGCGCCGCGGCGAGGATGGCTCCAGCCAACGGTCGCTCGGTCATGTAGTCAACTCAGTTGAGGTAGCGACAGATCCGCTCGCCGGTGAGCGGGCTGATGAAGCAATTGCTCCCGAACGTGCCCAACGACGACTCGGCCACGCCCGTCGACGGGTCCAGCGTCGGATTGTCGACCACGGTGCCGCCCAAGGTGATGGCTCCGCGCTGACGACCGTCTTCGAGGACGATCCACCCGCCGACGTAGTCGTCGCCGTCGATCGTTTCGACAGCGCGGAAGAGACCGGCATCGCCCATCACGAGGTCGGCTGCGAAGTGCGCTGGCGCCTCGCCCGGCCGCTCGACCACCCCGGCGACGCCGTCGTGACCGAGCAGCAGCTCGACTCGCACGTCTGAGGCCTCCAGAACGGTCGAGCCGGCCGTGGCGTCGCCGAAGAACCACGTCGACACGTCGGCCCCGTCGCACAGGTAGACGATGAGGGCTCGACGTTCCGGCGCGTCCGGATCGTCCGCGACCAAGACGCCGATGAAGAGGTCTGCATCGACCTCCCCCGCGAAGGCGTTGGCGAACAGGGCATCGTCCCGGGCGAGGGCCGTGGCGGCAAGACATGCGACCAGGACGGTGCTCGCGAGCAGCGACCCCAGCGTCCGGAGGTGTCGTCGGTTGCCTGTCGACATCATCGTGTTCCCCTTCCTCGCGAGGCGGCGGAACGGCGTCGCTACGCGGCCGCGCCTCGACGCGTGCTACGGCCCGACGGTACGAGCCGCGACACTACCGAAGCACTACCGACGCTCAACGCCACACCGCCGAGACCGGCATCCACACCGTCTCCGGCCGCGGCGTGATCGGGGCACCGCCGCAGCGTTCGGCACACGTCGCTGCTCAACGCGCCGCGACGTGCCGCAGCACCTCCTCCGGCGCCGCGTCCACGCCGTGCTGTCTGAAGGTGGTGCAGAGCGACGATGCGTCGCGCTTCAGCAGCTCCCACGCCTCGCGGTGATCGGCCTCCACGGCCTGCGGCAGGTCGATCACGACGACGGAGCCGCGCCACCAGAGCAGGTTGTAGGTCGAGTAGTCCGCGTGCACGACGCCGGCGCGCCACATGGCCGTCAGCGCGCGGACGGCGTCGTCGAAGGCGCGCCGCGCCTCATCTGGCGGCAGCCGGAC
>SLSM01000093.1 GCA_007130445.1 Trueperaceae bacterium
ACGAGATCTTCATCCTCACCAGCGGCACCGGCGGCATCCTCAACTCCGGCCTGACGGCGATGTTCTACCTCTACCGCCAGGCGTTCGTGTTCAACAACGTCGGCTACGCCTCCGCCATCGCAGTGGTGTTCTCGCTCATCGTCATCTTGTTCACGGTGATCAACCTGCGGATCGGAGGCACCGGTGAGCGCTAATCGCTGGCGCAAGGTCTTGGGCACGAGCGGCTGGTACCTGCTGCTGATCGCCGTCATGCTGGTGACCGCGGTGCCGTTCCTGTGGGCGGCGCTGATGAGCGTGCGGGAGACCTCGGCCAGCCCGTTCCCGCGCAACCGCCCGGCCCAGGTCATCCCCTATGCCGGCATGATCGGCTGGGGCGATGGCCTGCGCGAGGCGCGCGCCACCGGCGAGTTCCGCGGCGACGGCGGCTGGTGGACCGACTACGGTCCCGCCAACCGCGAGCGGCTCGAGGGCAGCGCGCTGCAACCCCTCGTCTTCGCGGCCACCACCGAGAACTACTTCCGCGTCGCCCAGGACATACCCATCGGCCGCTACTTCCTCAACTCGTTGGTGGTGGCGATCGGCTCGGTGATGCTCACGCTGCTGCTGTGCTCGCTGGCCGCCTACCCGCTCGCCAAGCTGCGGTTCAAGGGGCGCGACGTGCTGTTCATCGTGGTGCTCTCGACCCTGGTGTTCCCCGAGCAGCTCATCCTGATCCCGCTCTACGTGATGGCTGTCAACGTGTTCCAGTTCCAGGACACCTACCAGGGGCTCATCCTGCCGTTCGCCGCCTCCGGGCTGGGGATCTTCCTGTTGCGGCAGGTGTACTACAGCATCCCGAACGAGCTGATCGAGGCTGCCCGCATCGACGGCGCGAGCGAGTTCGGCATCTGGTGGCGCATCCTGCTGCCGCTGATCCGCCCCGGCCTGGCGACGCTGGCGATCATCACGTTCGTCGGCTCGTGGAACAACTTCCTGTGGCCGCTCCTGATGCTGACCGACACCAGCGCGTTCACCCTGCCCGTCGGGTTGTCGTACCTGCGCGGCTTCTTCAGCGGTAGCCTGCGCACGGTGGCGGCGGGCATCGTCATCGCCACCGTGCCGGTGATCGTCGTGTTCATGATCTTCCAGCGACAGTTCATCCAAGGTCTGGCCGGCGCCGTCAAGGGCTGAGCGGGTCCTGTCGGCGACTTCGAGGAGCCACGCGATGCATCACTTGCACGTCGACAAGACGCTACCGGAGCCCGCCTACCTGCAGTTGCGCGACGCGCTGGAGCACGCGATCAGGCGTGGCGACTACCCGCCCGGCAGCGCGCTCCCCTCCGAGCGCGAGCTCGGCGAGAGCCTCGGGCTGTCGCGCATGACCGTGCGCCGCGCGCTCGAAGAGCTCGTGCACGCCAACGTGATCGAGCAGCGGCGCGGCTCCGGCACCTTCGTGCGCGGCCGTCGGGTGGAGCAGCCCACCGACGTCCTGCTCGGCTACACCGAGGAGGCGCGGCTGCTCGGCTTCCGGCCCGGCAGCGTGCTGTTCGACGCGCGTGCGATGCCCGCCGACGAGGCGGTCGCGAGCGCATTGCGGGTGGAGCCTGGCACGCCCGTCTTGCGCATCAACCGGCTGCGCACCGCAGACGACGAGCCGCTCGCGGTGCAGGCTTCGCACCTCCCGCCGCCCTACGACAAGCTGTCGATCGCCGAGCTCAAGCGCGCCGCCAGCCTCTACCAGGCGCTGCGCAGCCAGTTCGGGGTCGAGCCCGCAGGCGCCGAGCAGTCGATCAGTGCCCGCATGCCCACCGAGCAGGAGCAGGAGGTGCTCGCCATCGACGCCCACACGCCGGTCCTGGCACTCGAGCGCACCACCTTCGACGCCGAGGGGCGACCCTTCGAGTACGTGGTGAGCGCCTACCGCAGCGACCGCTACCGGGTGCTGCTGCGCCTCCGGGCGTGAGCGGCCCGCACGCGGGCACGGAGGGCGTCGCCGCGGACGCGCGCGACTTCGACAGCTGGACGCTCGAACGGCGGGCCCGCGCACTGCTCCGCAGCCAGGCGGAGGCGCTGCTGGCGCTGGAGGCGGCCGTACCCGCGCTCACCCGCGCGCTCGAGGGGATCGCCGGCCGCCTGGCCCGGGGCGGGCGGCTCGTCTACGTGGGCGCGGGCACGTCGGGCCGGTTGGCCCTCAACGACGCCGTCGAGCTCGGACCCACCTACGGCTTCGACCGCGTGCTGGTGCTGCTCGCCGGTGACGCCAGCCGCCGCGCCAGCGAGGAGGCCGAGGACGACGTCGACGAGGCGCTGCGCGCGCTGGACGCGGCCGGCATCGGCGCGGACGACGCGGTCGTGGGCATCGCCGCCTCCGGCCGCACCCCCTATACGGTCGCCGCCGTGCGCGAGGCGCGCCGTCGCGGCTCCTTCACCGTGGGGATCGCCAACAACCCGGGCGCCCCACTGCTGGCCGAGTCCGAGGTCGGTGTCCTGGTGGCGTCGGGCCCCGAGGTGATCGCGGGATCCACCCGCATGGCCGCCGGAACGGCGCAGAAGGCCGTCCTGAACACGATGTCCACCGCGCTCATGCCCGAGGTCGGCGGCATCTACCGCAACCTCATGGTGGGGATGACGCCGGTCAACTGCAAGCTGCATGGGCGCGCCGTGGGGATCGTGGCGGAGGCCTGCGGCTGCGGTGCGGCCGACGCCGAGGTGGCCCTCACGGCTGCTGGTGGCGACATCCGTGGGGCCATCGTGCAGCTGGAGACCGGCTGCGCGCCCGAGGCATGCCGGGTGGCGCTGGCGGCGGTCGGCGGGCGGGTGCGGGCAGCGATCGACGCGTTGCAGGGCCGAACGTGAAGCGGCACGGGGGGTGCCGACGCGGTGGCCGCCGGTGTGGCGTTCGACCGTGAGGTCGCTGGCGCACACCATGCGCCACGCTGCTCGGTCGATGGTGTCCCCGCAGGGACGCGCAGCACGCCCGAACTCCGGGAGCGCTGCTTCGTTGCGCGCCTCGCGCTCTTCGGTTCGATGGCCCGCGGAACCGCCATGCCGAGGCGTGACGTCGACGTCCTTGCGAACGTGGCCGGTCCCGATCGTACGTCGTTCGTGGCCGGCGGTCTCACGGCGAACGTTGCACCCAACGCCGAGTACACGGCCGCCGCACACGCTCCGTGACCGCTACCATCGACAGCATCACGTGCAAGCGATCGGACGCGATCGACGCGCTGGCGTCGCCGCGGTCCGACGGGGAGGACGACGGCATGAGCACGACGGTGCGGCGCATCCTGGCGGAGAAGGGCACGGCGGTGTACGCCGTGGGCCCCGACGACAGCGTCTACACGGCACTCGAACGCATGGCGGAGCACGACGTGGGCGCCTTGGTGGTGCTCGACGGCGAGCGCCTCGTCGGCGTGGTCGGCGAGCGCGACTACGCCCGCAAGGTGATCCTGGAGGGCCGCGCATCGCGCGACACGCTCGTGCGCGACGTGATGGGCTCCCCAGTGGTCACCGTCGGCGTCGACGACACCGTCCCCACCTGCATGGCGCGGATGACCGAGCGGCGCATCCGCCACCTGCCCGTCTTGGACGACGGACGCCTGGTCGGCGTCGTCTCGATCGGCGACCTGGTGAAGGCGATCATCGCCGCGCAGGCGTTCGAGATCGAGCAGTTGCAGGGCTACATCTCCGGCACGAGCTAGGCGCGCTCGACCGTCGGTGTCAGTGGCGCGGACGCGCCGTCACGTCCGCGACGATGGTGCCCCTCACAACGTCAGGTACGCCTCCTTCACCTGCGGATGTGCGAGCAGTTCGGCGCCGGTGCCGCGCAGGCGGACCTCGCCGTTCTCGAGCACCAGCGCGTGGTCGGCGAGCTGCAGCGAGCGCTGCACGTTCTGCTCCACGAGCACCACCGTGGTGCCGTCGGCGTTGACCTGCGCCAGCGCCGCGAAGACGGCCTGCGCGAGGGCGGGGGAGAGTCCGAGCGAGGGCTCGTCGACGAGCAGCAGCTTCGGGTCGGTCATCAGCGCCCGGCCGATCGCCACCATCTGGCGCTCGCCGCCGGAGAGGGTGCCGGCGAGTTGACGCTCGCGCTCGCGCAGGCGCGGGAAGAGCTCGTACACGAAGGCCCGGTTGCGCTCCGCGCGGGCCTTGGCCGCGGGCAGGTAGTCGGCGCCGGCGTCGAGGTTCTCGCGCACCGTCATCAGCGGGAAGAGTTGGCGGCCCTCGGGCACGTGGCCGACGCCGCTGCGCACGATCGCGGCCGGCGTGCGGCCGCGCAGCGGCACGCCGAGCGCGCTGGCCGTCCCCTTGCGGATCGGGATCAGGCCGGTCAGCGCGCGCAGCAGCGTGGTCTTGCCGGCGCCGTTGGCGCCGATCACGGTGACGAACTCGCCGGGTGCGACGTCGAGGTCGATGCCCCACAGCACCTGGATCTTGCCGTAGCCGGCCTCGAGGCCGCGGACCTCGAGCGCGCTGCCGCCGACGGCGCTCATCGCGCGTCCTCCGCGTCGTCGGGCGTGGTCGGCGCAGGCGTGGTCGGCGCACGCGCGGACGGCGTGGCGGTCGCGTCAGGCGTGGACGGCGTCGTGCTGGCGCTTGCCGCCGCGTCCTCCGCGTCGTCGTCGCGCCCGAGGTACGCCTCGATCACGCGCTGGTCCTGCGTGACCTCGGCGTAGCGGCCCTCGGTGAGGACCTTGCCGTAGTCCATCACCAGCACCCGGTCGGCCAGGTCGCGCACGACCGGCATCACGTGCTCGATGAACACCACCGTCACCCCCTCGTCGCGCACGTTCTTCACCAGCCGCACCGCGTCGCGCGCCTCGGCGGGGCGCAG
>SLSM01000078.1 GCA_007130445.1 Trueperaceae bacterium
GCCCGGAACTTCCTGATCCCGCAAGGGCTGGCGCTGCCGGCGACGTCGGCCAACCAGAAGGAGCTCCAGGCTCGCTTGTCGCAACGCGCCCGGCAGCTCTCGGAGCGCAAGGGCGACGCGGAGCGGCTCAGGGAGCTGCTCGGCGACGCGTCCGTCGAGATCAAGGTCAAGGCCGGCGAGGAGCGCATCTACGGCTCCGTAGGCTCACGCGACATCGCCGACGCGCTGCAGGCCGCCTTCGACGTCGAACTCGACCGCCGCAAGATCGATCTGCGCGAACCGATCAAGATGCTCGGCGAGTACGTGATCCCGTACCGCCCGCACCCCGAGGTCACGATCGAACTCAAGCTCAACGTGGTGGCCGACGCCTCCTGAGGCGTCGCCACACCGACGAGCGTTCGCTGTGAGGGGGGGCGGGTCCACGTGGACCCGCCCCCCCCTCAGCGCAGCGCGACCACCGGCGGCAGTGGCGCTCCCGTGAACGCCTCGATCAGGTAGCCGAGCGCGACGGCGGCGACCACGAAGGTGGCGGCTACCGTCGCCAGGTAGCGCCCACCCATCAAACGGTGCAGCAGCACGCCCTCGGGCAGGCTCAGGCCCGTCGCGCCGATCAGGAACGCGCTGACGACACCGAGACCGGCACCGCCCGCCAACAGGGCCGCTCCGAGCGGCAACAGCACGGCGGTCGAGGCGTACACGGGGATGCCGATCAGCACCGCCAGCGGCACGGCGAAGGGGCCGGCAGCGTCCATCACTCGTCCGACGGCACCGATGTCGACGCGGCCCGAGAGCGCCGCCGCCAACGCGATCACCACGATCACCACCGGGAGCAAGCGCCAGAAGTCCTGGAGCGCACCCAGCGCCGCGCCGCGAAGGAGAGCGCCCCACGCGCGACTCGGCGCAGCGCGTGGCGAGGTCGCGCCCGGGTCGTCCGCACCGCCGTCGCTCACGCCATGACCGTCTGCGCTCGCCATTGCAGCGATGTGGCTGCGAGGCCTCACCCCGGCGGCCCCGACGGCGAGCGCCACGACCAGCGCCATCACCAGCGACGCGAGCACGAAGCCCGCAGCCAGCACGGGCGAGCCCAACGTCACTAGGAGCGCGACGGTCGCGGGGTTCACGAGCGGCGACACGACCAGGAACGCCGTGGTGGCGACGACCGGCACGCCGGCAGCGGCCATGCCAGCGGTGAGCGGCACGGTGGAACACGAGCAGAAGGGCGTGAGCGCGCCGAGCAGCAGTGCGGCCACCGTGCTCCGTACCGGCCGCTCGCCGAGCGCCGCGCGCAGACGCGCAGGCGGGAGGACGCGAACGAGCACGTGCGCGACGAACGCGACGACGAGGAAGATCGCGGCGAACTCGCCGAGCCGCGCTGCGATGGACCAGAACGTGTCCATCGCGCCTCAACACACACACTCTGGCGCGGGCCCGCGTACCGTCCCGGTGGTCGAGCGTCGCTCGCCGACCACCAGCGCAGCCATGGCGAGACCGATCCGCTGGAGCATTCCGGGGGTGCCATTCGGCCGCTTCGCCGCGTTCGCGTCGCGGGCGAGACGCAGCTGCGCTTCGTGCTCGGCCTCGCGCAAGCGTTGCTCGACGCGGTGGTGGGCCAGGAGTTCGAAGGTGTTGACGTGTTGCATGCGGGTGCTCTCCTCAGGTCGAGTTCGAGCCATCGGCTCGACGTTTTCTATCTATATGCCTAGGTTTCTAGTGATACTGGTGCCAAAGGAAGGCGGCTCGTGCGCCGCCTCCCGGGGCCGCTCACAGGCCCGCGGGTGTGGTCACCTCCCGCGCCTCGTCGGTCGACACGACGCACACGTCGACGCAACACGCCTCGGTCAAGTACTCGACCAGTGCGCGCATGCTCGCGAACGCCGCGACGTTCACGACCTCGGCGCCCACCTTGCGTTGCACGACCAATCCCGCGCGTACGAGGGCTTGGAGATGGTGGGCGAGCGTCGAGCGCGGCATACCGCCGATGCGCTCTTGGACCTGGTGCACGGGCAGTCCCGCGTCGCCGGCACGTACGAGCGTCCGGAAGATGGCGAGCCGGGCCTCGTGGCCGAGCGCGGCGAGCGCGTCGGCGACGTGGGCGGTGGTCGGGTCGAAGATCGCCTCGGACATGGGGCCAGGATAGTCGAAATCCGCGCCGCTGTCAACTAGGTTACTAGTTATATAGGCTTCACGGCGGCCCCGCGGCGGCCCTGCACCCGCCGCGCGCGCCGCCGCACGCGTGCGCCCGGTCACCGCCCAGCGGCGGCCAACCGCGTTCCAGAGGCGCCGTGGCACTCCCGGAACGCGGTCCCGACGTGTGCGGCCCGAGCAAGGCGCACGACAGTCGGTCTGGTCAGGGCCTGAAGCGCTCCACGCGGATCATGTTCGTCGTCCCGCGCATGCCGAAGGGCACGCCGGCGGTGATCACGTAGCGCGCGGCCGCGTCGATCAGGTCGCGCGACGAGATCGCCTCGCTCGCCACCTGCACCATCTCGTCGGTGTTGCTGATGTCGTGCGACATGTGCGGGATCACGCCCCACGTGAGGGTGAGCTGCCGGAAGACGCGCTCCATCGGCGTGATCGCCAGGATCGGCGCCGCCGGACGGTAGCGTGCGACGCGCGACGCCGTCGTACCCGACGACGTGAACGTGACCAGCAGGCTCGCGGCGAGGGCGTTGGTGATCTGCACCGCCCCGGACGACACGGCGTCGGCCGTGGTGTCGTCCGGCGCCGGCGACTGGTCCTGCATCGACTCGACGTAGCGCCGGTCCATCTCGACGGTGCGGGCGATGCGATCCATCATGCGCACCGCCTCGAGCGGGTACGCGCCCACCGCCGTCTCGCCCGACAGCATCACCGCGTCGGTGCCGTCGTAGATCGCGTTGGCGACGTCCGAGGCCTCCGCTCGCGTCGGCGTGGAGTTCTGGATCATCGACTCGAGCATCTGCGTGGCGGTGACCACGGGCTTGCCCGCCTCGAGGCAGGCGCGGATGATCTTCTTCTGGATCTGCGGCACCCGCTCGGGCGGCATCTCGACGCCCAGGTCGCCGCGCGCGACCATGATCCCGTCGACCTCGCGCAGGACTTCCGGGAATCGCTCCACCGCGCCAGGCTTCTCGATCTTCGCCATCAGCTTCGCCGTCGAGCCGGCGCGCGCCATGTAGTGCCGCGCGAGCAGCAGGTCGTCACGAGAGCGAACGAAGCTCATCGCCACCCAGTCCACGCCGAGCGTGGCGCCGAACGCCATGTCCTCGACGTCCTTGTCGGTCAGTGCGGGGATCGAGAGGTCGGCGTCGGGGATGTTGATCCCCTTGTTGTTCGAGAGCACGCCGCCGATGATCACCTCGGTGACGATGGCACCGCCATCGACCCGCTCGACGCGCAGCGACAGGCGACCGTCGTCCAGCAGCAGCGTGTCACCGGCCTTGACGTCCTCGCACAGGCCCGGATAGGTGACGCCGACCCGCGCTTCGTCGCCCGGTGCGTCGTCGTCGCACGTGAGCGTGAAGGTCGCGCCGGGGCTGAGCGTCACCTTGCCGTCCGCGAAGCGCGCCACGCGGATCTTCGGGCCCTGCAGGTCCTGCAGGATCCCGATGGCGCGGCCGCGCGCGCTCGAGACGGTGCGGATGCGGGCCACGTTGGCCTCGTGGACCTCACGGTCGCCGTGCGAGAAGTTCAACCTGAAGACGTCGACCCCGGCGTCGACGAGGTCGTTGATACGCCCCTCGTCGCTGGTGGCGGGACCGAGCGTGGCCACGATCTTGGTGCGGCGCGGTGCCTTACTCACGAGCGGAAGGCGCTCCGGCCCAGGTAGCGGGCGGTCTCGCCCAGCTCGGCCTCGATCGCGAGGAGGCGGTTGTACTTCGCCAGACGGTCGCTGCGGCTGGCCGAACCGGTCTTGATCTGGCCGGCGTTGACCGCGACGGCGAGGTCGGCGATGAACGCGTCCTCGGTCTCGCCCGAGCGGTGGCTGATCATCGAGCGATAGCCGGCGCCCTTGGCGAGCTCGATGGCGTCGAGGGACTCGGTGAGCGTGCCGATCTGGTTGACCTTCACCAAGATGGCGTTGCCGACGTGCTCGCGGATGCCGCGGCCGAGGCGCTCGACGTTGGTGACGAAGAGGTCGTCGCCGACGATCTGCACCTTGTCGCCGAGCCTGGCGGTCAGCGCCGCCCAGCCCGCCCAGTCGTCCTCGTCCAGGCCGTCCTCGATGGAGAGGATCGGGAAGCGCTTCGCCCAGTCCGCCCAGTAATCGACCATCTCGGCCGAGCTCAGGACGGCGCCCTCGCCCTCGAGGTGGTACTTCCCGTCACGGTAGAACTCGCTGGCTGCCGGGTCGAGCGCCAGGAAGATCTGCTCACCGGGCGTGTAGCCTGCCTTCTCGATCGCCTCGAGCAGGACCTCGACCGCTTCGCCGTTGCTCTTGAGGTCGGGCGCGAAGCCGCCCTCGTCACCGACGTTGGTGTTGTAGCCGCGCCCCGCGAGCACCTTCTTCAGCGCATGGAACGTCTCGACACCGGCGCGCAGTGCGTCCGAGAATCGCTCGAAGCCGACCGGCGCGAGCATGAACTCCTGCATGTCGACGGGGTTGTCGGCGTGTGCGCCGCCGTTGATCACGTTCATCATCGGGACGGGGAGGGTACGGGCGCCGACGCCGCCGAGGTAGCGGTAGAGCGGCAGGTCGAGCGTGGCGGCCACCGCCCGCGCGCTCGCGAGCGAGACGGCGAGGATGGCGTTCGCGCCCAGGTTCGACTTGTTCGGCGTGCCGTCGAGCGCGA
>SLSM01000010.1 GCA_007130445.1 Trueperaceae bacterium
AGCACGCTGTTGCGGAAGAACTGGTCGAAGTGGGCGTCGTTCCAGGCTTGGACGTAGTTGTGCCACTGCGCCTGGGCCGGCCACGGAGCGCGCGTGTACGTCTCGCCCAGCGTCATGAGCGAGGTGGAGAGCATCGTCAGGAAGGGCACCAGCGAGACGAACGCGCCGAACGCGAGCGCGGCGTGCAGCAGCGCGCGCGACGAGCGCGGGCGGCCCCTCGCGCGCCGTCCGGATGCCGTCGGCAGCTGCTCAGGCACGGAGCGCCCTCCGGCCGAACAGCCGCTGCTGCAGCAGCGTGATGGCGAGGAT
This sequence comes from Trueperaceae bacterium, assembly GCA_007130445.1. GTDB lineage: Bacteria > Deinococcota > Deinococci > Deinococcales > Trueperaceae > CSSed10-48. The sequence goes on from SLSM01000010.1 coordinate 310, forward strand.
CACGGCGAAGAGCACGAGCGACTGCGCGGCCGCGAGCCCGAAGTCGTTGAGGGCGTAGAACGTGTCGAAGATCACGAGCGAGGCGGTGTCGACCGCGCCCCGAACGGCGCTCTCGCGCATCACGTAGAGGTGCGTGAAGGCCTGGAAGGTGCCGATGAAGCCGAGCACGGTCAGATAGAACGTCACGGGTGCGAGCAGGGGCACGGTGATCGCCCAGAAGCGCTGCACACCGCTGGCGCCATCGATCTCGGCGGCCTCGTACAGGTCCTTCGGGATCGCGCCCAGCCCCGCGAGGAAGATCACCGCGTTGTAGCCGACGTAGGTCCAGATGCCGAACAGGATGATCACGAGGAGCGCCAGGCTCGGCCCCGCCAGGACGCCGGTCAGTTCGATCCCGACGCGCGCCGCGAGGTCGCCGAACACCAACTCGCCCACCGGCCGATGCTCGAACAGCCAGCGCTGCGGCTCGATGCCCAGCCAACCGACGACGGTGTTGGCCAGACGCTCCTCGCGCGGGCTGAAGATCGCTCGGAACACCGCCGCCCCGGCGACCGCCGGCGTCACGTACGGCAGGAAGAAGAGCATCCGGTACAAGGCGCGTCCGCGCAGTGGCTGGAACAGCAGCGCGGCTAGGACGAGCGCCAGACCGATCTGCACAGGCACCGAGATCGCACCGTAGAGGAAGGTGCGCTGCAGACCGTCGAGGAAGCGCGCGTCGCCGCTCTGCCGCATCAGACCGTAGCCGAGCGTCACGGCGACGCCGGAGGCGACCAGCGCGAGCGCGGCGGCGACCTTGCCGGCCAGCAGCCAGCGCGCCCCCCTGCCAGCCATTGCGCTCGTCCACAGCCAGTGGCCGAGCGCGATGCTCACCAGGCCCGCCAGCAGCAGCGCGAATCCGAAGCCATCGCCGAGGGTGCGCTCGAACTGGTCGAGTCCCACGAAGGCGCCGCGCCGGATCCTCCAACGATGCACGCTCATGTAGAGGGCGTAGCCGATCGGGAAGAGCCCGAAGACGCCGATCACGACGGTGGCCGGCAGCACGAAGGCGTACCCGGTCAACCACTCGCCCCACGGCCTGGACCGTCTGGGAGCACGCTGCGCCGCAGGTGACGAGCTCGCTGCGCTCCGGCGGACGCGCACGCTCAGCCGGCGGGCGCGGTCGTGAACAGCGGCGTGGAGCGCGCGCCCCGCAGGACCACATGGCAGCTCCGACAGCGCGGCTCGTACGACTCGGCCGCCCCCACCAGGATGACGGGGTCCTCCTCGTGCGCCGGCTTCCCGGCGATCAACCGTTGCGTTCGCGTGGCCGCCTTACCGCAGTGGCAGATGGCCGTGAGCTTCTCGACCACCTCGGCCTGCGCGAGCAGCTCGGGCATCGGGCCGAAGGGGGCGCCGCGGAAGTCGAGGTCGAGCCCGGCGACGATCACACGCGTGCCCCGATCGGCGAGTTCGAGCGCGAGCGGCACCAGGTCCGTGTCGAAGAACTGCGCCTCGTCCACGGCGACGACGCGCGTGCCCGAGTCGAGCCTGGCCCGCAACGCCGCCACGTCGGCCACGGCCTCGGCCTGGAGCGTCCGGCCGGCGTGCGACGCCACCGCCACCGCGTCGTAGCGGTCGTCGAGGGCGGGCTTGAACACCTGCACCCGCTGCCGCGCGATCATCGCCCGCGTCACGCGCCGGATGAGCTCCTCGGACTTGCCACTGAACATCGGACCGGCCACGACCTCGATCCATCCACCACCGAACTCGAAGGGCATGGCGCCATGCTACCGAGCACCCGCCGTCTGGAGGCCGTGTGCGGGACACGTGACGGCCGAACGTGCGCCGTCGCGATCGGGTCGGCACGTCCGGAGGACGGCGGTCGCACGTGAGCGCCGCTGGTAGGCTGCGCGCGTGATGCAACGTATGCATGGAACCACCATCGTCGCCGTCCACCGAGACGGCGTGTCGGCGCTGGCCGGCGACGGCCAAGTCAGTCTGGGCGACACCATCGTGAAGCGCGGCGCCGTGAAGGTCAGGACGCTGGCCGACGGCGCGGTGTTGGCGGGCTTCGCGGGCGCGGTCAGCGACGCCTTCACGCTGCTCGACAAGTTCGAAGGCCACCTGGGCGCGAGCCGCAACAACCTCCTCAAGGCCGCGGTCGAGACCGTCAAGGAGTGGCGCACCGATCGGGTGTTGCGCAACCTCGAGGCCATGCTGATCGTCGCCGACGACACCCACATCCTGTCGCTCTCGGGGCACGGTGACGTGATCACCCCCGACGACCCGGTCGCCGCGGTGGGCTCGGGTGGCGCCTACGCCCAGGCGGCCGCGCTGGCGCTGCTGCGCGCCACCGACCTCGGCGCCGAGGAGATCGCCCGGCGCGCGCTCGCGATCGCGGGCGAGATCGACGTGTACACCAGCGGATCGGGCACCATCCTCACGGTCGGCGGCGACGCGGCCGGGCCCGAGGGCGACGAGGCCGACGACGGTGGCGACGCCGCCGCCGAGGCCGCGACGCGAGGCGACTCGTGAGCGCTCTGGTCAAGGCGCTCACCGGCCTGACGCCGATCGACATCGTGTCGGAACTCGACCGCCACATCATCGGCCAGTCGAAGGCCAAGCGCGCGGTCGCGGTGGCGCTGCGCAACCACCATCGCCGGCGCCAGCTCCCGGAGGCCATCCAGGCCGAGGTGACGCCCAAGAACATCCTGATGATCGGCCCCACCGGGGTCGGCAAGACGGAGATCGCTCGCCGGCTGGCGAAGCTCGCCAAGGCGCCCTTCCTGAAGGTCGAGGCGACCAAGTTCACCGAGGTGGGATACGTCGGCCGCGACGTCGAGTCGATCGTTCGCGACCTGGTGCGCTCGAGCGTGGCGATGGTCGAGGAGGAGCAGCGCGAGCAGGTGCGCGAGCGCGCCCAACGCGCCGCCGACGAGCGGCTGCTCGACTCGCTGCTCCCCGGCGGTTCGACCGAAGGGCGCGAGCAGATGCGGGTCCTGCTGCGCAAGGGGCAGCTCGACGACCGCACCGTCGAGGTCGAGGTCGAGGACGCGAAGCCGGCGATGAGCATGCCCGGCGTGCCGGGCATGGAGGAGATGGGCGCCAACTTGCAGGACATGCTCAAGCAGTTCATGCCCGCGAAGAAGGTCCGTCGGAGCTTCACGGTGCGCGAGGCGCGCCGGGTCCTCGCCGGCGAGGAGGCCGATCGGCTCATCGACCACGACGCCGTGCAGCGCGAGGCCGTCATGCGCGCCGAGAACGCCGGGATCGTGTTCCTCGACGAGCTCGACAAGATCGCGGGCGACGGCAACACGAGCGGTCCCGACGTGTCGGGCGAAGGCGTGCAGCGCGACCTGCTGCCGATCGTCGAGGGCACCCAGGTCAACACCCGTTGGGGGCCGGTGAACACCGACCACATCCTCTTCATCGCGGCGGGCGCGTTCAACGTCTCGAAGCCCTCCGACCTGATCCCGGAGCTGCAGGGGCGCTTCCCGATCCGCGTCGAGCTCGAGGAGCTCTCGGCCGGCGACCTGCAACGCATCCTGACGCAACCCGAGCACGCCCTGACGAAGCAGTACATCGCGCTGCTCGAGGTCGACGGCACGCGGGTCCGTTTCGACGAGTCGGGCATCGTGGCGATCGCGGACTTCGCCGAGAAGGTCAACGCGGAGCTCGAGGACATCGGCGCACGGCGGCTGCACACCATCCTGGAGACGGTGCTCGAGGACGTGTCGTTCGGCACCAACCTCGGCGACGTGCTGGTGGACGAGGCCTACGTCCAGAAGAAGCTCGAGGGGATCGTCGGCGACGAGGACCTCACCCGCTACGTGCTCTGACGGCGCGGACCGCGCCAGGGATCGAGCGTCCGGAGACCCAGCCGCCTGAAACGCCGGGTCTCCCCCGTCGCCAGCGTCCCCTTGCGCGCGACCACGATGCCCGCGACCAGGGCGTCGCGCGTGTCGATCGTTCGGCCGACGCTGCGCTCGCGGGCGGTCAGCTCGGCCGCCGCGTGCGCGGCGGCCCGATCGAAGGTCAGGATGCGCCCCCCGAGGTCGTCGGCGAGCACGGCCTCGAACGCGGCCTCGAGCCTCGCCCTGCGCTCCTCGTCGTCGACCTGGGCCAGGCCGGTCTCGAGCTCGGCCACAGTCAGCGTGGTGGTCCAGACCGATGCTGGCGCCTGTGCGTCGAGCCAGCGCATCACGTTCGCGTCGGGCTCGGACTGCATGAGCGCAGCGAGGACGGGTGTGTCGAGGACGAGCATCGCTGCGGCGGTCTCCTAGGGCGCGGCGCTCAGCGACCGGCGTCGGCTGGGTCGAGCAGTTCGGCGGTGAGTCCGGCGCCGGCGAAGCGACCGGCGAGCCGGGTGCCCAGCGGCACGTCGGCGTGGTCGTCCGCGAGCACCGCGTGACGGAGGATGGTGCGGACCTCCTCCTCGGTCGAGCGGCCGTGCCGCCTGGCACGCTGCTGGAGCCGTTC
>SLSM01000365.1 GCA_007130445.1 Trueperaceae bacterium
GCGGCGATCCGCGCCGGCAGCGCCGCCGATCGCGCCGGCATCGACGTCGACGAGCGGCCCGAGGCGGCGGCGCACGCCGTGCGCCTGTGGGCGCCGCTGCGGTCGGGCGAGCGGAGCGTCGGCGGGCTGCTGCTCACCCGCCCGGCGGGCGCGCGCGTGTTCAGCGCAGGCGACGCCAAGCTGCTCTCAGCGCTCGCGGCGCAGGCCGCCACCAGCATCGAGAACGCGCGTCTGCACGCCGCGTCGCTGGAGCAGGCGCGCATGGCGCGCGAACTGCAGCTGGCGCACGAGGTGCAATCGCGGCTGATGCCCACCGTCTTGCCGTCCTCGGCGTCGTGGCAACTCGCGGCCTGGTGGAGCGCCGCGCGCGAAGTAGCCGGCGACTTCTACGACGCCACCCGCCAGGGCGAGACGACGATCGTCACCGTCGGTGACGTCGCCGACAAGGGCATGGCGGCGGCGCTCTTCATGGCGCTCACGCGCAGCGTGCTGCGGGCGAGCGCCGTCGACGGCCGCGACCCGGGCGACGTGGTGACGCGCGCCAACGCCCTGCTCTGCGCCGACGCCAGCGACGGCATGTTCGTCACGCTGGCGCACGCCCACTTGACGAGCGACGGCACGGTGCGCTACGCCAACGCCGGCCACAACCCACCGCTCGTCGCGCGCGCCGACGGCGCGCTCGAGCGCCTGCCCCGCACCGGCATCCTGGTCGGTTGGGACGACGCCGCCCGGTATGGTGTGGACACGGTCCGTCTCGCGTCCGGCGACGCGTTGGTGCTCTACACCGACGGTGTCACCGAGGCGCGCGACGCGCAGGGCCGGGAGTACGGTGAGGCGCGCCTCGTCGAACTGGTGCGCGACCACGTCTCGGCGCGCCGCTCGGCCGAGGCGATCGTCACCGCGCTGCGGACCGATCTCGCGCTCTTCGTCGGTCAGGCCGACGCGTTCGACGACGCCACCGTGCTCGTCGCCGTTCGTGGGAGCGGGACGGGCGACGTCACATCCCAGGCGCCCGGCTCGTGAGCCGACGCGCGCCACTCGCAGGAGGTCGTATGCCGGGAACGCTCCTGATCGTCGACGACGAGCCGCACATCCGCATGCTGCTCGAGCAGAGCCTCGAGGATCTCGAGGATGCGGGGGTGCGGCTGCTGAGCGCTGCGGACGGCGACGAGGCCCTCGAGACGATCCGGCGCGAGCGCCCGGACGTCGTGTTCCTCGACGTGATGATGCCGCACCGCAACGGCTTCGACGTCTGCGCGGCGGTGAAGGCCGACCCAGACACGAAGTCGGTCACGATCGTGCTCTTGACGGCCAAGGGCCAGGAGGTCGACCGGCAGCGCGGCGAGGCCGCGGGCGCCGACTTGTTCCTCACCAAGCCCTTCGACCCGGACGACCTGCGCGCCACGGCCGAGCGACTGCTCGGCATCGGATGAGAGGAGACCATGGCGACACCGCTGCGACTCACGAAAGACGCCACCCCGGCCAACCTCACCCTCTTCCTGACGCTCGTCGACGTCTTGGCCGATAGCCACGGCCTGGCGGACGACGCCCGCAGCGACCTGCGGCTCTTGACCGAGGAGGCCTGCACGAACGTCGTCATGCACGCCTTCCCGAAACGAGAGCCGGGCGAGCTGACGCTCGAGCTCGACTACGCCGACGGCGTCGCCTCGGTGACGCTGATCGACGACGGCGTGGCGTTCAGCCCATCCGACGCGCCGCGGCCCGAACTCGGCGCCGACTGGCAGTCACGGCGCGAAGGCGGTGTCGGCTGGCACCTGATCCGTACCCTGAGCGACGAGCTCGAGTACGAACGCGTCGACGAGCGCAACCGTCTGACGCTCCGCAAGCGCGTGGCGACGGCGTGAGCCGCGCCTGGAAGGGGACCGACTGATGCGATCGTTCGAGCTCGATATCCGTACCGAGGGGAGCGTCACCGTCCTCAGCGTGGCCGGCAGCGTCGACGCGGTCACCGCGCCGCGCCTCGGCGACGCGCTCGACGCGGCGCTCACGGCCGGCCAGGTGCAGCTGGTGGTCGACCTGGCCGGCGTGGGCTACGCCAGCTCCGCGGCGCTTCGGGCGCTCCTCACCGGCGTGAAGGGTGCGCGCGGCGGCGGTGGCGACCTGCGCCTCGCGGCCGTGGGTCGAGAGGTCGGCAAGGTGTTCGACATGGCGGGGTTCGACGGCATCGTCCAGCGTTTCGACGACGCCACGGCCGCCGTCGCGTCGTTCGACTGATCAGGCGCCGACGCGGCGCGCGAGCGGTAGGTAGGCCAGCAGCGCCAGCACGGAGAGTCCGCTGGTGACGAACAGCGCCACCCGGTAGCCCGCTGCCGGCTCCGACAGCGCCGCCACGAGCGCGCCGATGGCCCACTGCAGTGCGAACACGCCGGCGATGCTGGCCGCGTTGACGGTGCCGGTGGCGCGCCCGCTGCGGGCGCTCCCCATGCGCCGTCTGGCGTTGGACAGCGCCAGGATGCAGTGACCGCCGGCGAACCCGAACAGCGGCAGCAGCCACGGCAGCGATGGCTCGTGCAGCAGGGCCAACGCCGCCTGGGCGAGGGCGAACGTGCCCAGCGCCGCGATGCTGACGCGCGCCAGGCCGAAGCGGTCGGCCAACGCGCCCGACGACGCGTAACCGAGCGTGACCCCGAGCGACAGGAGCAGCAGGAGGTTGCCGGTGCGCAGCGCGTCGTAGCCGAACACGTCGAACAGCATGGGCCCCGCCCAGAGCGTCTGGAAGGCCAGGATCGGCCCCGTGAAGCAGGCACCGAACAGCATCAGGCGCGCGAGATCGGTGCCGAGACCCGCCTCCGGCGTCTCGCTCGGCGCGGCGCCGGCGGGGCGCCCGCCACCACGGGGTGTCGCCATGAGCACCAGCAGCGTCACACCCGACACCACCAGCGCGAAGAGCCAGAAGGCGTTGCGCCAGCCGAGCGCCGCCTCCATGAGGGCCAGTGGCGTCGCCGCCGCGAGCGCGCCCAGCGAGCCCGTGGCGAAGAACACGCCCGAGATCGTGGCGAAGCGCTGCGGAGGCCACCACAGGCTGAACGCCTTCAAGCCCGCCAGCAGCACGCTCCCCAGCCCCACACCGAGCAGTACGCGTCCCAGCGTGAGCGTGGCGAGGTCGTTCGCGACGGCGAACACGGCGCAACCGAGTGCTCCCAACGCCATCAGGCCGCCCGCCACCAGGCGCGGTCCGAGGCGGTCCAGCGCCAGGCCCACCGGCAGCTGCGACGCCGCGTACGCGGCGAAGAACGTACCGGTCATGAAGCCGAGGTCGGCGGGACCCAACGCGAGCTCGGCCTGGAGCACCGGCGCGATGACGGCGTTGGCCGAGCGCAGGAAGTACGACAAGAAGTAGCCGGCCGCGAACGACGCGAAGAGCATCGCGGCGGCGCGCGGCGTGACGGTGTGGGTGCCTTGCACGTCGGCGTGCAGCGTACGCCGCCGAGAGGCGGCGTGTGGGGTCGTGTCAGGCGCGCCCTAGGCGGACGAGCTCGTCGCCGGCCGGTGCGCTCTGCGCCGCCATCACCTGATCGAGTCGCACGCCGTCGAAGGCGCCGCGCACCTGGCCGCACACCGCGTGCCAGGCGCCGTTGAGCGCACAGTGCCCCGTCCGCTTCTGGGTGGGGCAGTTCGCCAGCGTCTGGCAGGTGTCGACCACGAGCGGTCCGGACACGGCCTCGATCACGTCGAGCAGGCTGAGCGTGCCGAGGTCGACCGCGAGGTGCACGCCGCCGGTACGGCCCGGGTGGTTGCGCACGAAGCCCGCCTTGCCGAGCCGGCGCAGCACCTTCGCCAAGAAGTCACGGGGGAGCTCGAGGTCCTCGGCGATGCGCGCAGCGGGTGCGCCGGGGTGCCCGGCGACGTACAACAGCGCGTGCACCGCATAGGACTCCTCGCGCTTGAGCAAGGTACGAAAGCCGTCGGCAGCCATGACGGCACGCTAGCACGCGTCTGCAGCGTTGTCCGGGATCGTTCGTCCAGTCGCGTCGTGCGCACGCCAGCCCTGCGGGCCGACCGAGCGGGTCAGGCGCCGAGCTGCTCGACCGAACCGGCACCGGAGATGACCTGCTTCACCACGGGCTCGCCGTGGTAACGGACCGAACCGAAGCCGGCGATGCGCACGTCGAGCCGTTCGCTCACGCGCAGTTCGACGTTGCCTTGGCCGGCGATCTTCACCTCGGCCTGACGCAGCGGCAGTTCGGCCGCGTGGATGTCGGCCGAACCGGAGATCGTGAAGCGCGCCTGCTCCGCCCGGCCGGCCATATGGAGCTCGCCGCGTCCACTCACGACCGCGTCGAGCGACGCGTACCCGAGGCCGGCCAGATGCAGTTCGCCTTGCCCGGACACGCGGACGCGTAGCTGCTCGCCGCCCCACTCGGCGCCCGTGACCTCGCCGCTGCCGGCGATCACGATCCCGGCGAGGCGCGGCAGCGTCACGTGGTATCGCAGCGGCCGGTTCGCGACCAGCAGCAGCCCGCTCGTGAGGCGTTCGAGCCAGTTCTCGCCGACCTCGAGCACGAGCGTGCCGTCGCGGACCTCGCTGCGGACCTTCGGCACGACGTCGGGGTCACCCTCGACCTCGAGGGAGCAGGCCTCGCCGTGGTGCAGGACCACCTGCCCGAAGTACCGCAGCTCGACATGGTCGAAGCTGCCGACCTCTCGCTCTTCTCGGACCGTCAGGGTGTCAGGCATGCCGCCCCCTCTCGTCGACCCTGCTCCATCGTAGCGCGTTCGTCCCGTACGTCCGCCCCTCCCAA
>SLSM01000051.1 GCA_007130445.1 Trueperaceae bacterium
ACCTGCCGGCCGGCTTCGAGGCCAACGCCAGCATCGTCGGCACCATCGCCGCCGCCGGTGGCACGCAGGGGTACCTCGTGAGCAAGGCCGCCGCCGATGAGTTCGGCATCACCTCGCTCGAGGACTTCAAGCGTCCCGAGGTGAAGGAAGCCTTCGACCGCAGTGGCGACGGCAAGGCCGACCTCGTCGCCTGCCCGCCGGGCTGGGGTTGCGAGACGGTCATCGAGCACCACCTCGACGTCTACGACCTGCGTGACCACATCAACGACATCAAGGCGTCGTACAACGCCGCGTTCGCTGATGCCCTGGCCGCGTTCAACGCCGGCGAGCCGGTGCTGTACTACACGTGGACCCCGAACTTCACCGTGTTCCAGATGGTGCCCGGTGTCGACTCGGTCTGGATCAACGTGCCCGAGATCATCCCGAACGACGCCCAGGTCGGGTTCGAGGACGGCATGGTCGTCAGCGGGCTCGAAGGCGCCGTGAGCGACCCCGTGATGCTCGGCTTCGTCGCCGACGACATCCAGGCCGTTGCGAACAACTCGTTCCTCGAGGCCAACCCGGCCGCCGCGACCATTCTCGAACTGGTCGAGATCACCGTCGTCGACATCTCCGAGATGGTCGTGCGCATCGACCAGGGTGAGAGCAGCGACGACGCCGTCATGGCGATGGCTGCCGAGTGGATCGAAGCGAACCGCGACACCGTCGACGGCTGGCTCGAGGCCGCGCGCGCCGCTGCCCACTGAGCACCTGAGCGACTGATCGGCGTCCGGCAGCGCGCCGGACCGGAACGACGGACGAGCCCGACCCACGCACCGAGCGGGGTCGGGCTCGCTCCGTTCTCATCTTGATGCGTTACACTCTATGGAACAACGGAGTTCGACGGCGGCTTGCCCCGGTCAGGGGCAAGCCGCTTCGCGACAACGCAACGAAGGAGTGATCACGGTGGTCCGCAACAGCGTGCGTCTCACGCAAGAAGGGTTCGAGCGCCTGAAGGCGACCTTGGAGCAGGAGTACCGTCGGCTCGAGGAGTCGACGAAGATCTTGCAGGACCTCACCGGCACGAGCGACGACTACGATGACTCGGGGCTCGAGGACGCCAAGCGAGAGAAGGCTCGCATCGAGAACCGCATCGACGACCTCGAGACGCAGCTCGATCGCGCGGAGATCATCTCCGAGAACGACCCGAACCGCGTCGACCTCGGCAACGTCGTGGCGCTCACCGATCTCGACGCCAAGCGCGAGATGCGTGTCCAAGTCGTCTCGCCGGTCGAGGCCGGCGTGCTCGAGGGCAACGTACCGAAGGTGTCCGACGAGTCGCCGCTCGGTCGGGCCCTGATCGGCCGCGGGCTCGGCGACGAGGTCACGGTCACCATGGGCGACAAGAAGCGGCGTTACAAGATCGACGCGATCGTCTAGCGCTCCGAGCGCTACGGCGTGCCCTGTTGGGCGCGCGCGAGCGCCGCCAGCACGGCGCGCATCTCGAGGCGACCGACGACCCGGTCCTCGCCGTCCACGGCGAGGACCGGGTCGGGTGCGGCTGCGACCTCCGCCACGACGTCTTGCAGCAGCGCCTGGGACGAGACGCGCACGGTGCCCTGCCCGGTCGCCCCGCGGACGTCGTCGTCCGCCACCGGCGTCATGACGTGGCGCACCTTCAACACGCGCGAGCGATCGACGTCCTCCACGAACGCCTCGACGTAGGCGTCCGCGGGGCGCGTGACGATCTCGGTCGGGGTGCCCACCTGCACCACGATGCCGTCCTTCAGGACCGCCACGCGGTCCCCCAGGCGCAGCGCCTCGTCGAGGTCGTGGGTGATGAACACGATCGTCTTGGAGAGCTCGCGCTGCAGGCGCAGCAGCTCGCCCTGCATCTCACGGCGGATGAGCGGGTCGAGCGCGCTGAACGCCTCGTCCATCAGGAGCACGTCCGGATCGGTGCACAGTGCGCGCGCCAGGCCGACGCGCTGCTGCATGCCACCCGAGAGCTCGCGTGGCAGCGACTGCTCGTACCCCTGCAGGCCGACACGCTCGATCCACGCGCCCGCCCGGCGTTCGCGCTCGACGCGCGTGACGCCCTGTACGCGCAGCCCGAACGCGACGTTGTCGAGCACGGTGCGGTGCGGCAGGAGCGCGAAGCGCTGGAACACCATCCCCATGCGTCGCCGGCGCAGCTCGCGCAACTCCCGCTGGCCCAGCGCCAGCACGTCGACGTCGTCGAGCGTGAGGGTGCCTGCGGTCGGCTCGATCAGGCGGTTGAAGCACCGTACGAGCGTCGACTTCCCGCTCCCCGAGAGGCCCATCACGACGAACGTCTCGCCGTCCTCGATGGCGAGGTCGACGTCTTGCAAGCCGACGGTGTGCCCCGTCCTCTCGAGGATCTCGTCCTTGCCGACACCCTGCTCGAGGAGCGGCACGACGGAACGGGGATCGGGGCCGAACACCTTCGACAGCCCCTCGGCGACGATGTGCGCCATCTCAGCGCTCCCCCGCGGTGTGGTCCCAGCGGCGGCTGTAGCCCGCGGTGATGCGGTCCATGACGATCGCCAGGAACACGATCGCCAGCCCGGCCTCGAGACCCAGGCCGACGTCGCCGCGCTGCAGACCGCGCAGGACCTCCTGCCCGAGGCCGCGCGCGCCGATCATCGACGCCACCACCACCATCGCCAGGGCCATCATGATCGTCTGGTTGATGCCGGCCATGATCGTCGGTACCGCCAACGGCAGGCGCACCCAGAACATCGCCTGGCGCTCCGAGGCACCGAACGCGTCGGCGGCCTCGATCACCTCGCGGTCCACCAGACGCAGGCCCAGGTCGGTCAGGCGGATGACGGGCGGGACGGCGTACACGAAGGTCGCGATGATGGCGGCCACGTTCCCGAGCCCGAAGAACATCACCACCGGCACTAGGTACACGAAGCTCGGCAGGGTCTGCATGGCGTCGAGCACCGGTTGCAGTCCCGTCTTGAGCCGATCGCTGCGAGCCATCGCCACGCCGATCGGGATGCCGATGACGATCGTGAAGACCGTCGCCACCAGCATGATCGCCAGCGTGGTCATCATCTGCGACCACAAGCCGAAGGTGCCGACGAGCACCATCAGGCCGGCCAGCACCAACCCCGAGACGATCCTGCGCCCCGTCGCGTGCCACACCAGCACGGCCACGAGGAGCACCACCAACCACCACGGCAGCGCCACGAGGAACCGTTCGACCCGGATGAGAAGCTGCAGCAGCGCAGCGGTGATGGCCGCGAACACGTCGCCGAAGTTGACGACGAGCGCGCTCACGGCGTCGTTGGTCCAGGTGCGCAGCGGGATGCGCCACGCGCTCGGGAAGTCCTGCGTCAGGAACGCCATCATGGCTGGAGTCTAGTCCAGCGCAGCGAGCACGCGCTCCGCGACGGACACGTCGACCCAGTGCGTCCAGGCGTCGGGCCGCTCGGCGAGGAAGGAGCGCGCCGCACCCAGCGGGTCGTCGCCCGTCTCCTGCATGTGCGCGAGGAGCTCGCTGATGGTGTCGGTGGGCACCCGCATCGCGGCGAGGAAGTCGAGCATCGCCTCGTCCGCGTCGTCATGGAACGCCGCACCCACGACGATCGCCGCGGCCGCGTCGGGGTACGCGCAGGCGACCTCGGCCTGCTCGGGGGTGTCGAAGTGGGCCGTGATGGTGTCCCAACAGGCGTCCGTGTAGGCCGGTTCGTCCAAGCGGACCATGTCGAGCAGGCCCAGCAGCCAGGTCGGTGCCCAGTAGTAGCCCAGCCACGGCTCGCCGCGCACGTAAGCGGTCTCCATCGAGGTCGCCAGCGCGACGGCGGTGCCGGGTTCGAAGGTCACGTAGGTCTCGTCGAGGCCGTAGGCGTAGAACTTGACCGTGTTGATCAGCTCGCACTGCCAACCCAGGATGCAGTTGTGCAGCCGGCCGCGGTCGGGTTGCTCCGGGTCGCGGAACAGCTCGGCGTAGCGCGGCAGGTCGGAGACGCTGCGCAGGTCGGGTGCCGACGGTTCGATCCCGCGTTCGGCGTCGCCCTCGATGACGAAGCGCGGCACGTAGAAGCCCTGGATGGCGTCATCGAACACCTCGGTGAGTTCGACCACCGAGCCGTCGGCGAGCGCTCCCGGCCAGAAGTCCGGCACGTTCACCTTCGAAACCTCCATCAACACGTCGATGTCGCCGCGGATGGTCGCCTGGTACATCGGGATCGTCGAGCCCGGGAACGCGTCGGTGGTGCAGCCGAAGCCCTCCTCGAGGATCGTCCGTGCGATCCCGTTCAGGAGCATCGCGCTGTCCCAGTCGAAGTCGGCGAAGACGATGGTGCGGTCGATCGGGCACTCGGCGCCGTCGGCGCTGGCGGTGCCCGCGAAGAGCGCGAGCGACACGAGCGTGAGCGCCACGATGGTGTGGCGGGCAGTGCGCTTGAACATGAGAAGACCTTCCCGTGCGAGAGACGAACCGGTGTGCGCCGCGGCGCACACGCGGACCGCGGCCGTGGTCGACGCGAACCGTCGACGCGAACGAGCCTCGGTGGGAGATCGGTCGAGCCGGTGCCGACACTGGATACTGGATCGTGCGGCGCTTGCCTCCACGCTACGTTGGTGCCGCGAGCGAGCGATCCTGCGCAGTGGTGTGTACGACACCGCCATCGTCGCGCCCTCGCGGCGCTCCTCGTCGTGCTCGTATCCCTGGTCGCGGGCAGCGCCAGCGCGAACGACGCCGTCTGCCCGATCGACCGCACCATCGTCTTCGCCGACTTCG
>SLSM01000251.1 GCA_007130445.1 Trueperaceae bacterium
ACCGCTGGCTCGTGCTCGACGACGACCCCAAGGCGCTCGACAAGCCCGGCGAGGAGTGCGGCGTGGTGGCCGTGCACGTGCCGCACCCCGTCGACGTGGCCGCGCTCGTGCACCTCGGCCTGTTCGCCCTGCAGCACCGCGGCCAGGAGTCGTGCGGGATCTGCGTCGCCGGCGGCGACGAGATCCGCATCGAGAAGGACATGGGTCTGGTGACGGAGGTCTTCACCGAGGAGCGACTCGACAAGCTGCGCTTCCCGCTGGCCCGCACCGGCATCGGCCACACGCGCTACTCGACCACCGGATCGTCGTTGCGCTTCAACGCCCAGCCGCTCACGGTGCGTTCGAACAAGGGCCTGTTGGCGCTGGCCCACAACGGCAACTTCACCAACGCCAGGCGCATGCGCGACGAGATGCTCGGCGAGGGCGCGGTGTTCCAGACGACCAACGACAGCGAGGTGATGATCAATCTGGTCGCTCGCTACGCCCACCTGTCGCTCGAGGACGCCACGGCGCGCGTGATGGGCGAGCTCGAGGGTGGCTTCGCCGTGGTGGTGATGGACAAGCATCGGATCCTGGGCCTGCGAGACGGCAACGGTGTGCGGCCGCTGGTGATCGGGGCGTTCGACGACGGCGGCTACGTGTTCGCCTCCGAACCCGGTGCGCTGCACGTGATGGGCGCGCGCTTCATCCGCGACGTCCGGCCGGGCGAGCTCGTCGTGGCCGACGACCGCGGCCTCCACAGCCGGCAGGTGCTGGCGAGCACGCCCACGCCGTGTGCGTTCGAGTGGATCTACTTCGCTCGGGGCGACGGCGTCCTGGATGGCGCCCAGGTCCACGCCGCCCGGTTGCGCATGGGCGAGGCCCTGGCCGACGAGGCGCCCGCAGACGCCGACATGGTGATCGGCGTGCCCGAGTCGGGCCTGGCCGCAGCGCTCGGCTACGCGCGACGCTCGGGGATCCCGTACGACATCGGCTTGTACAAGTCGCCCTACGCCGGCCGCAGCTTCATCGCCCCGAGCCCGCACCTGCGCGATCAGAAGGTCCGGTTGAAGCTCGCCCCGACCGAGGCCGTGGTGGGCAAGCGCATCGTGCTCGTGGACGACTCGATCGTGCGCGGGACCACCTCGGGCCGCATCGTCGCGCTCCTGCGCGAGGCGGGCGCGACCGAGGTGCACTTCCGCGTCTCGAGCCCGCCGATCCGTTTCCCGTGCTACTACGGCATCGACACGGCGGCGCGCCAAGAACTCGCCGCGGCGGCGATGGGGGTCGAGGCGATCCGCGAGAGGATCGGCGCCGACTCGCTCTCCTTCATCTCCGAGGCCGGGCTGTCGCGGGCGATCGGCTTGGCGAGCACGTGCCTGGCCTGCTTCAACGGCCGTTACCCGGCCGGCATGCCCGACGGCGACTCCGAGAAGGAGAGCCTGGACGAGCTCGCGGCGCGCTGACGAACCCGTGTGATCAGCGCCGGGTGCGCAGCGTCAACGCTGCGAAGCGCAACAGCCGGGGGATGCGGTGCCAGCGTGCCGGGTCGAGGCCGACGCGCCACGCCCACTCCACACCGAGCATGCGCGTCCACTCAGGCGTCCGCCTGGCCGTGCCCGCGAGCACGTCGAGCGTGCCACCGACCCCGATGAGGACGGCCGCGCCCCAAGCGTCGCGGTGTTCGTCGAGGACGACTTCTTGCCCCTCGCCCAGTCCGGCCAGCAGCACCTGTGCGCCAGACGCGGCCACCGCCGCCGCGACGGCGCCCCCCTCGCGACCCCGGTCGAAGTAGCCGTCCCGCGCGAACACCACCTCGGTGCCCCAGCGCTCCGACGCCGTGGCGGCCGCTCGTTCGGCGACCCCGGGACGCCCGCCCACGAATGCGACGCGCACGTCCTTGCCCCCGCGCTCGAGGAGGGCGAACGCGAGATCGACGCCGGGAACGCGTCCGGGAAGGCGGTAACCTGCACGCCGCGCGGCCCACACCACACCAACGCCGTCCGCCACGGTCAGGTCGGCGCGGACCAGCGCCCTGCCCAGCGCCTCGTCGCTCCGAGACCTGACGACGATCTCGGGGTTGAGCGTGACGACCAGTCGCGGCCGCCGGCCCTTCGCTGCGGCAAGCACCCAGGCCGCCGCCTCGTCGAGGTCGACCGGGTGGACCGCTCTGCCGAGCACCGCGACCGCCTCCGGGAGCGGTGGCAGCGTGTCCATCACATCCGTACGAGGCGGACGAGGGGGCGACCGAAGGCGTGATCGACGTGATCGACCAGCGGCACGACGTCGCTCGTGGCGATCTCCGACGCGGCGGCGACCTCCTCCTCCAGGCCGACGGCGCGCAGGTCGGAGCCTGCCGAGGAGGCCCAGATGCCGTCGAGTGGGTCCTTCGTCGTGCGCAGGACGCTCAGACAGAAGCGGGTGGCGCCCGAGACGGCGGGGCCCACGTCGCCGCGCGCGCGTGAGGCGCGCTCGAAGAGCGACACGAGCAGTCCGGCTGCGATCGTATCCGCCAGGTCGGGCTCGCCGCGCTCGCCGGCGCAGACGACCACGACGGTCGATGGATCCAACGCCATGACCCTCTCGACGACGGCGACGGCGTTGACGAGTCCTGCCAGCACACAGGGGCTCCGAGCCCCGGCCAGCGCATGGGGAGCGTCGTCGGCGAGGAGCACCACGCTTCGGTCGGCGCACTCGATCGAGCGAACCGACGCGGTGGTGGCCGCGTGGTTGAACCCCTCTGGCGGCACGCCGCCGACGTCACCGACGAGCAACGCACCGTGAGCGGCCGCGCGCTGGCGGGCCGCGCGGACGCTGGAGGTCAGCATCACGGCGTCAGCCCCTCGCTCCAGCAATCGAGCCGTGATCGAACCCGCGCGGAGCACGTCCACGACCACGCTCACGACGCCCGTCGGCGCCGCGGCGTGCGTCCGTTCCGATGCGGCCGGAGGTGGGGTGAGGTCGAGGCGGATCTCCATGGGGTGCGGCGCCCGAACGGGCGCTGGCTGACGATGCTACCACGCGTGCCAGACGGTGCGCGAAGGCGCTCGTCGGTCGCGCGCGAAGCGCACGCGCACCCGTGCGTCGCGGTAGGCTGCCGCGTGCCGCACCGTCAACAGGCCACGCCCTCCTTCGCCGACGCGTACCGCGCGGGAACGCTCGACGACGCCTTCGCGATCGCGCCGGGCGACGTCGACGCGGCGCTCGCAACGGAGCGTCCCGTGCGGCGAGACGCCCTGGTCGCCGCGCTGCGTGCTTCCCACGCGCGCTGGGGTGCGCTCGACGCCGTCAGCGGCAGCCTCGAGCGACTCGCGCACCCCGAGGCGCGCGCCGTCGTCACTGGTCAGCAGATCGGATGGCTGCTGGGGCCGACCTTCACGCTCTCGAAGGCCGCCACGGCGATCTCGCTGGCGCGTCGGCTCGACACGCCCGAGCGGCCCGTCGTGCCCGTCTTCTGGATGGCCACGCAGGACCACGACGTCGACGAGATGGACCACGCCTGGGTCCTCGGACGCGACGAGCGCCTGGAGCGGCTCGCCGTCCACGTCCCTGGCGGGCCGGCCGTCGGTCGGGCTCCGCTCGACCCTGCCGACGTGGCAGGCGCGCGCTCGGCGCTCAGGCGCCTCGACGGGGCGGGGGAGCACGCCGACGACGTCGATGCGCTGCTCGCAGAGGCGTGTGAGGGGGCCAGGGGCTGGAGCGACGCCTTCGCTCGCCTGCTGCTGCGCCTCTTCGCAGACGCCGGACTCCTCGTCGTCGACCCGCTCGATCCCGCCGTGGCCGTCTTGTGGCGCGACGCGCTCGAGCGCGAACTCGACGATCCGGGTGCGAGCGCGGCCGCGATCACGACGGCCGGGTCTGGTCTGGCGGAGCGTGGCTGGCCGCCGCTGCTCGGGCGCGGCGACGACGCCAGCAACCTGTTCGTGGAGCACCCGGGCGGCGGCGACAGGACGCTGCTCCGCCATCGTGGCGGCGCGCTCTCGCTCGGGGGCGAGCGGGTCGAGCGGGCGACGATCGCGGCGTGGCTCGACGACGACCCGACCGCCGTGACGCCCGCGGCCGGCCTGCGGCCGGTCCTGCAGGACGCGGTGCTGCCGACGGCGGCGTTCGTGGTCGGTCCGGGCGAGTTGCGCTACGTCGCTCAGCTCAAGCCCGTGTACGAGCATCACGACGTGGCGATGCCGCTGGTGTGGCCGCGCGCGACGGCCACCATCTTGCAGCCGCCGGTCAGGCGCATCCTCGATCGCCACGGCCTCGATTGGCGCCGAGTCATGGCCGATCCCGAGCGCGCCGCCTGTGAACTGCAGCTGCGGCGCCACGGCTACGGCGACACCGCCAACGGCGCGCTCGCGGCGATCGAGGTGGCCTTCGGCGACCTGCTCGAGGCGACGCGATCGCTCGACCCGACGCTGGAGGGTGCCGTCGATCGCGGCCGTCACCACCTGGATCGGACGCTGGTGCGGCTGCGCGAGCGCGTCGGGCGTTCGCTGGTGCGCCAGGACGACGAGGTGCAGCGTCAGTTCGCTCGACTGCGTGCACATCTGCGACCCAACGGCGGCCTCCAGGAGCGGGTCCTGTCGCCCTTCACGTTCTTCCTGACGCTCGGCGTCGATAGCGTCAGGGATGCGTTCCTGACCCTCGAACCCGACGGCGATCAGGTCCTGACCTTCTAGCGGGAGCGGTCTGCTCGCCTAGCGCGCGCGGTCCGCTCCTTCAGCGCCGCACGGAGTAGTTGGGCGCGTCCTTGGTGATGGTGATGTCGTGCGGGTGGCCTTCGATGAGGCTCGCCTGGGTGATGGTCACGAACTGGGCGCGTTCCTGCAGCGCCGTCAGGCTGATGGCCCCGCAGTAGCCCATCGCCGATCGGAGACCGCCGACCACCTGGTACACGACGTCGTCGACCGGCCCCTTGTAGGCGACCATGCCCTCGATCCCCTCCGGCACGAGCTTCTGGGCGTCCTCCTGGAAGTAGCGGTCGGCGCTGCCGCCAGCCATCGCACCCATGCTGCCCATGCCGCGGTACGCCTTGTAGCGTCGGCCGTCGCGCAAGATGTCCTCGCCGGGTGCCTCGCTGGTCCCCGCCAGCATCGAACCGAGCATCACCGCATCGGCACCGGCGGCGAGGGCCTTGGCCACGTCACCCGAGTACTTGATACCGCCGTCGGCGATCAGCGGCACGCCGGCCGCCTGCGTGACGTCGGCGACGTTGAGGATCGCCGTCAGCTGCGGCATGCCCACGCCCGTGACCACGCGCGTGGTGCAGATGGAGCCCGGTCCGATACCGACCTTCACCGCGTCGGCGCCCGCCGCGATCAGGTCGCGCGCAGCGGCCGCCGTCGCGACGTTGCCCGCGACCACGTCCACGTCGAAGGTCGTCTTGAGGTAGGTCAAGGCGTCGAGGATGCCCTCGGAGTGACCGTGGGCGCTGTCGAGCACCAGCGCGTCGACGCCCGCGTCCACGAGCGCGGCCGCGCGCGCCTCGAAGTCGCGTGCCACGCCGACCGCGGCGGCCACGCGCAATCGACCGAGCGCGTCCTTGGCGGAGTTCGGGTAGGCGATGCGCTTGGTGATGTCCTTGATCGTGATCAGGCCGCGTAGCATGAAGGCCTCGTCGACGACGAGCAGCTTCTCGACCTTGTGGCGCTTGAGGATCTCGCGGGCCTGCTCGAGCGTGGTGCCGACCGGCACCGTGACGAGGTCGTCCTTCGTCATGAGCGCGTCGACGCGCTTGCTCATGTCGTCCTCGAAGCGCAGGTCGCGGTTCGTCAGGATGCCGAGCAGCCGGCCGGACGGGTCGACGATCGGGACGCCCGAGATGCGGTACTCCGCCATCAGACGGTCGGCGTCGCCGATCGTCGCGTGCGGCCCGAGCGTGATCGGATCGACGATCATCCCCGACTCGGAGCGCTTGACCTTGCGCACGACGTCGGACTGCTGCTCGACGGTGAGCTTCTTGTGCACCACGCCGATGCCGCCCTGGCGGGCCATGGCGATGGCCATCGCGGTCTCCGTGACGGTGTCCATCGCGGCCGAGACGATCGGGATGCGCAAGGCGACGCGGCGCGTGAAGCGGCCCGCCACCTCGACGTCCTTGGGCAGCACGGCGGAGCGTTGGGGCACGAGGAGGACGTCGTCGAACGTCAGGGCTTGCTCGACGACGCGGGGGCTCGCCGTGGTGGCTTGGGGCGTTGGATGCGTGACGATCTCGGGCATGGCGGCCTCCGAGCCCCGCACCGGCGGGGCGCTCGTGCCGTCGAGTCTAGCACCGTGTCTCAGCCCGGCTCGCGCTCGACCTGACGCATCAGGAACGCATGCCACGCGTCCGGGATGCGCACAGCTCGACCGCGCCGGTCGACGGCGACGTGCTCCGTCTCGGCACGGGCGATCAGCGCATCGTCGACGTCGCGGCGGATCTCGTACGTGAAGCGGCAGCCGCGGCTGGCGGCGGCCGTCAGCCTGGTCTCGACGCGCAGCTCATCGTCGAAGCGCGCGGCGCCGCGGTAGCGCACGGTGAGCATCGACACGGCCAGCGACACGCCCTGCGCCTCGAGCTCCGTGTAGGCGTAGCCGTGGGCGCGGAGCCACTCGACTCGTGCGACCTCGAGCCACACCGCGTAGGCACCGTGGTGGGCCACGGCCATCTGGTCGGTCTCCGCGAAGCGGACGCGGAGGCGCGTCACGCCACCACCTCGTCGTTGCCGCGACCGGACGGGCGCACCTCGAGCAGCCGTTCGGCGACGCGCCGGTCGACGGCGGCGACGGGGTGGTCGCCGCCGCCGGCCGCGACCTGTGATACCGGGATCCAGGTGATCTCGCCGGACAGGCGCCGTGGCGGCACGATGCGTGGGCGCACCTGCAGGGTGCGGTGCGTCAAGACGTGCTCGAAGCCGGCCAGCGTTCGTCCCTGGGGCACCTCGCCGGCGGCGGCGACGGGGAACCCCCAGAGGCCGGCCCAACGACCGCTCCGTGGCCGCCGCTGGAGTGCGACGCGCCCACCGCGCCGGGCGACGAGCGGGTGCATCACCTCTCGGAGCCTGGCGCGCGTCGCCCGACGGCCCGGATACGACTCGGGCGCGCTGCGACCGGCGCATGCAGGCCGCAGCGGGCAGAGCGAACACGCCGGTGCGCGCGGCGTGCAGACGGTCGCGCCCAGCTCGATCAGCGCCTCCGTCACCGACACGCCGCGCAGCGCGGGCGTCGCGTCGCTGCACAGCAGCGCCTCCAGCCCACGTTCGATCGCGAGGTCGCCGGGCGCCTCCAGGGCGAGGAGCCGCGCGCCGACCCGGCGGACGTTGGCGTCGACCGCGACGACGTCGCGCCCGAACGCCTGCGCGGCTATCGCCCGCGCACCGTAGCGACCGATGCCCGGAAGCGCCTGGAGCGCGGCGAGGTCGTCCGGCACCGCAGCGCCATGGACTCGCAGCAAGACGGCGGCGCACGCGTGCAGGCGCAACGCACGCTGGTAGTAGCCGAGCCCCTGCCACTGGGCCAGGACGTCCTCACTCGGCGCCGCCGCCAACGACGCCGGCGTCGGGAAGCGAGCCACGAAACGCAGGAAGGCGGGGACCGCCCGCGCAGCCTGCGTCTGCTGGAGCAACGCCTCGGCGACCATGACCACGTAGGCGTCGCGCGGTCCGGCCGTCCGCCAGGGGAAGGCGCGGGCGTTGGCGTCGAACCAGTCGAGCAGGGCCTCTCGCACGGGACCAGTGTACCGACGCGTCGCCCCGCCGAGGTGGTATCCTCACCGTCTCGCATGGCACTCAGACGCTCCATCCCTGCCGCCGCTCACGAGGCGACCATGCTCGTCAGAGGCGCGGCCGCTGCGCCACCGGCCGGAGCTGCGTCGCGCTTCAAGGTCTACGCCAATCCGCAGGAGCGGATCCGTCTGCCAGGCCTGGGGCGCGCCCGCCAGGGCGCCCAGGTGTGGGAGGCCCTCGCCGGCGCACGCGGTGAGCCGTCCGAGGGTGGCTGGATCGACCAGCAAGAGCTCGGCCGCGTCTTGTGGGCCTGTGCCGGGTTGATCGATGGTCGGCAACGCACGCATCTGGTGCCCGGCGACACCTCCGGACTGGAGGCGTACGTGGTGGCGCACTCGGTTCGTGAGCTCAGCGCCGGTCGGTACCATTACGACGCGCGCGAGCACACGCTCGAACAGTTGGGATCTGATGACGCCCGGTCGCACCTGGCGAGCGCGCTGCTCGACCGCGGCGACCTCGACGCCTTCGCCGCGACCTTGCTGGTGACCGGCGTCCCGGCGCGGCTCGTGACCCGTCACGGCGCACGGGCGTATCGCCTGTTGACGCTGGAGGCGGGCGCCGCCGCGCAAGCGGCCGTCGTGGCCGCGACGGCGCTGGGCCTGACGGGGTGTCTGATCGCGGGCTTCTACGACGACGAGGTGGCGGCGCTGCTCGACCTCGATCCGTCGCTGGAACCACCGCTGGTCGCGGTCGCGCTCGGCCGCTGACCGACCTTTCGAAACGTAAGCTTCGGAGCGTCCTCACGCCCACAACGTCGGTCGTGCCGTGCCGTTGCGGCGGCCCCGGAGGCACCCTGGTCGTGACGCCTGATATCTGTACTAGACGCGCTTTCCGTGCGACTTGACAGCTTCAGACGGTGCCCGTACCATGCGGCTCGTGCGAGTCGCCTGTGCATGGCGGCTTTCGAAACGCAACCCGCGGCACGATCGCCGCTTCGGAGGAACGATGCCATCTCGATCGATCGACACCCCCTACGGCCGCGTCGAGGCCGACCCGGCCGCCCTCGAGTTGGGCGAACTCCTCGTAAGCGACGAAGGCACCGAGCTCGAGGTCGTGTCGCTCGACCCGCTCCGCCTCGAACCCGCCCCCGAAGAGGCCGAGGACTGGGGCGAGTGAGCGTGCGCAGGCGAGAGGTCGCGATCGTCTACGACCGCATACGCCCCGAGGAGCGTCTATTGTTCGACGCCTTCGAGCGGCTCGGCGTCGAGGCCGAGCGCCGCTACGCGCCGCACGAGATCCACGCGCTCTCGGGCGAGCGCGCGGGCGACCTCCCGACGGTTGCACTGCAGCGCTGCGTCGCGCAGACGCGCGGGCTGGCGCTGACGCGGGTCTACGAGGCCCATGGCGTGCGCGTGCTGAACCCGTCCGCGGTCGCCTCGGCGTGCGGAGACAAGCTCGCCACCAGCGCCGCGCTGGGCAGGCACGGCGTTCCCACGCCTCGCACGGTGGTGGCGTTCGATCACGACGCCGCGCTCGAGGCCTGCGAGCGCTTGGGGTACCCCGTGGTCCTCAAGCCCGTGACCGGATCGTGGGGGCGGATGGTGTCGCGCCTGAGCGACCGCGACGCCGTCGAGGCGGTGCTCGAGCACAAGCGCGCGCTCGGGGGGCCCGACCACGGCGTCATCTACCTCCAGGAACACGTCGAGAAGCCCGGACGTGACATCCGGGCCTTCGTGGTCGGCGGTCGCGTGATCGCCGCGATCGAACGGGCCTCGGACCATTGGATCACCAACACGGCGCGCGGTGCGGTCGCGAGTCGGCGCGAGCTCGACGACGACGTCGCCGACCTCGCCGGCCGTGCCGCTGCCGCCGTGGGCGGCGGTATCCTCGCCGTCGACCTGGTCGAGTCCGAGCGCGGCCTGCTCGTCCTGGAGGTCAACCACACGATGGAGTTCCGCAACTCGATCGAGACGACCGGAGTCGACATTCCGGCGGCCATCGCACGGCACGTGCTCGAGGTGCTCGAGGCCGGTGCCGTGACGTGGCCAGGGCTGGATCAGGAGGCGGTAGCCGCGCACGCTCCCGCGCTTCGCGCCGTCGCCTGATGCCGGTCGCAGCGGCCCCCGTGCGGGTCGCCATCCTCGGCGGCTCCGGATACGCCGGTGGTGAGTTCCTCCGGCTCGCCCTGGCACACCCCGACCTACGGGTCACGCAGGTGACCAGCGAGCGCCACGCGGGCTGGCCCGTGTCGGCCGTCCACCCCAACCTGCGCGCGCAGACGGACCTGCGCTTCGTCGCGGCCGCCGAGCTCGAGCCGGCGGACGTCATCGTGAGCGCCTTGCCCCACGGCGCGTTGGCCGGGCGTGTCGCCGAGGTCGAGGCGCTCGCGCCGCGAGTCGTCGATCTCTCGGCCGACTTCCGACTCCACGATCCCGTGCGCTTCGAGCGCGCGTACGGCGCACCCCATCCGCGCCCCGATCTGCTGGGACGCTTCGTCTACGCGCTCCCCGAGCGGAACCGCGCTGCGTTGACGGGTGCAAATCGGATCGCCGGCGCAGGCTGCATCGCCACGGCGGCCACGCTGGCATTGGCACCGCTCGTCGACGCCGGTGCGATCACGCGCCGCGACGTCGTGGTCGAGGCCAAGGTCGGTTCGAGCGCGGCGGGCGCCGCGGCGGGCGCCGCCAGCCATCACCCCGAGCGCATGGGCGTCGTCAGGACCTACGCTCCCACCGGGCACCGGCACACGTCCGAGATCGAACAGTCGCTCCGCGGTGCGCTCCAGATCCACCTGACGGCCACCGCGGTCGAGCGCGTCCGGGGCATCCTCGTCACGGCGCACGTCTGGTTGCACGACGGCTCGAGCGATCGCGACGTGCGCGCCGCGTTCGACGACGCCTACACCGACGAGCCGTTCGTCCGACTGGTCACGGCTCGCAGCGGCATCCACCGCGTCCCGGACCCGAAGATCCTCGACGGGACGAACTGGTGCGACATCGGCTGGGCGCTCGACCGCGACTCGGGCCGCGTCGTCGTCATGGCCGCCATCGACAACCTCGTCAAGGGCACCGCGGGCCACGCGCTCCAGTCGCTCAACATCGCGCTGGGACTCGACGAGCGCAGCGGCCTCGGCTTCGGCGGGCTCCACCCGTGACGGGCCCGGTCGGACGACCGCTGGTCGTCAAGGTCGGAGGGTCGGTCGGCATCGACTTGGACGCCGTGTGCGACGACGTCGCCGCGCTGTGGCAGGGCGGGCGCCCGGTGGTGCTGGTGCACGGCGGCAGCGAGCGCACGAACCAGGTCGCCACGGCGCTGGGGCACCCGCCTCGGTTCGTGACGAGCCCGTCGGGGCACACCAGCCGCTACACCGACGCGGAGACGATGGAGGTCTTCTTGATGGTGTACTGCGGCGCCATCAACAAGCGCATCGTCGAACGCCTCCAGCGGCGCGGCGTCGGCGCCGTGGGGCTGTCGGGACTCGACGGTCGTATCCTCGAGGGCCGTCACAAGCGCAGCGTCAGGTCGGTCGAGGCGGGGAAGACGCGCGTCTTGCACGGCGACCACACGGGTACCGTGGAGCGCGTCAACGGCGCCCTGCTGCAGCTGCTCCTGGACGCCGGTCACCTGCCCGTGCTCACCCCGCCGGCGGCGAGTGTCGAGGGCGTGGCGATCAACGTCGATGGCGACAGGGCTGCCGCCGCCGTCGCTGCCGCCCTGGGCGCCACCGACCTGGTGATCCTCTCGAACGTGCCCGGGCTCCTCGCCGACCTGCACGACGAGGCGAGTCTGATCGCCGCGGTGACGCGCTCCGGGGTCGACGACGCGATCACGCACGCCGGCGGCAGGATGAAGAAGAAGCTGCTCGGCGCTGCCGAGGCGATCGATGGCGGGGTCGGCCGCGTCGTCATCGGCGACGCCCGCATCGCGACGCCGATCACCGCGGCGCTGGCCGGACGCGGTACCGTCGTCGGATGACGACGCATGCGCACGTGTCCAACCAGGAGGAGCAAGGCATGGTCGAGTCAACACCGAAGCAGTCCGTCACCCACTCGTTGCTCGCGCGCGAGGCCGCCCATGGTCCCGGGCTGTGGGCCCCGACCGTCGCGTTCGTTCGTGGCCAGGGTGTCCGCCTGTGGGACGCCGATGGCCGCGAGTACCTCGACTGCATGGCAGGGATCGCCGTGGCCAGCCTCGGGCACGCGCATCCACGCCTCGCAGCGGCGATCCACGAGCAAGCGCTGCGACTGATCGTATGCCCGCAGAACCTCGGCAACGACGTCCGTACCGCCTTCCTCGAGGCGCTCGCGGCGCGCATGCCGGCGGGCGTCGACAGGATCTTCCTCGCGAACAGCGGCGCCGAGGCCAACGAGGCGTCGCTCAAGTGGGCGCTCGCAGCGACCGGACGGCGCCGAGTGGTGGCCGCCAAGCGCGGCTTCGCGGGTCGCACCATGGGGGCGCTGTCGCTCACGTGGGAGGCGTCCTACCGGGAGCCCTTCGAGCCGCTGCCGTACCCCGTCGACTGGGTGTCGTACGGCGACGAGAGCGACCTCGAGGCCGCGGTGTCGGACCAGACGGCCGTGATCTGGCTCGAGCCGATCCAGGGCGAGGGTGGCGTCCACGTGGCACCGCCCGGGTACCTCCAGCGCGCGCGCGAACTCGCCGACGCCACGGGCGCACTGCTGGTGATCGACGAGATCCAGACCGGCGTGGGCCGCACCGGGCGCTTCCTCGCGCTCGAGCATGCCAGTGTCGTTCCCGACATGGTGACCATGGCGAAGGGCCTCGCAGGGGGTGTGCCGATCGGTGCGGTGGCGATGACGTCGGCGGTCGCGGCAGCGATGCCCAAAGGTGGACACGGCACGACCTTCGGCGGGAACCCGCTGGCGGCGGCAGCGGGGCTCGCCGTCCTGCGCGAGTTCGACGAGGCCGACCTGTTGGCGCACGTCGAACGCGTCGGCCAGCGGCTGCGCGCCGGGCTCGAGGCGCTCGGGAGCCCCAAGGTGCGCGCGGTGCGCGGGCAGGGACTGATGCTGGGCCTGGAGTTGAAGGAGAAGGTCGCACCGTACGTCGACGCGCTGCGAGATGCGGGCGTGCTGGTGATCAACGCCGGGGCGACCGTCATCCGCTTCGTCCCGCCGCTGGTGATCGACGAGGCCGAGGTCGACGAGGTCGTCGCCCGCGTCGCCCGCGTCCTGGAGGCGGGGACCTGACGAGCGCGATCACGGACGACCGACGGCTCGACGGCGACCATCCGCTCGACGCCGCCACCTGTGCGAGCCTCCTCGTGGGCGCCGTCGAGCGCGCCAGCCCGTCGGGCCACGAGGCGGACGTCGCGGCGTACCTGGTCGATGCGATGCGGCCTTGGGCAGAGCGTACGGAGGTCGACGAGGCGGGCAACGCGGTGGGATGGTTCGGCACGGGACCGACGCGGATCGTCGCGCTCGGCCACCTCGATACGGCGCCCGGCTGGTGGCCGGTCAGGCGCGAGGGGCACGTGTTGCACGGCCGCGGCAGCGTCGACGCCAAGGGCAGCTTGTGCGCGCTCGTCTGCGCAGCGGCTCGACTGCCCGCAGCGTTCCGGGAGCGCCTCAGCGTCCAGGTGATCGGGGCCGTCGAGGAGGAGTGTGCCAGCAGCCGGGGGGCGCGGCATGCACTGCAGGCGTACCCGCGGCCCGACCTGGTGATCGTCGGCGAGCCGTCCGGATGGGACGCCTACACGCTCGGCTACAAGGGGCGCATCGTGGCGGAGATCGCCGCCGATCGACCGGAGGGACACTCCGCTGCGGACGAGGCGAGCGCGGCGGCCACGGTGGCGCTCGCCTGGCACACGCTCGAGGCCTGGGCGCACGCCACCAGCGCTGGGGCGGTTGGAGCCTTCGACGCCGTGCAGGCGACCCTGCTCGACATCGCGTCCGCCAGCGATGGCCTGCGACAACGCGCCGTCGCGCGTGTCGCCTTCCGGTTACCCCCGCACCTGGACCCGCCGGCCGCCGCCGCGCGTGTCGAGGCGGAACTCCGCCAGCTGGTGGAGCGGACCGGGGCCTCGGTGCGTATCGCAGCCGGCGAGTCGGCCTACCGCGGTCCGCGCGACGGCCCGTTGCAACGGGCGTTACGTGTCGCCATCAGGGCGGAGGGAGGTGTACCACGACCACTCCTGAAGACGGGGACGTCGGACATGAACGTGGTCGCCCCGGTCTGGGACGTGCCGATCGTGGCGTACGGACCCGGCGACGCCCGCATGGATCACACGCCGCACGAGGCCATCGACCTGCGCGAGTACGTGCGGTCGATCCGGGTGGTGGAGCGCGTGTTCGACGCGCTCGCAACGTGAGCGCCGGTGGCGCTCAGACGCCCGAGAGGTCGTAGTTCTTCTTGATGAACGCAGCCCAGTCGGACGGCACGTCTTCCTCGGGGAAGATCGCCGTCACAGGACACGCCGGCACGCACGCACCGCAATCGATGCACTCGTCAGGGTGGATGTAGAACTGGTCGTCGGTCTCATAGATGCACTCGACCGGGCAGACGTCGACGCACGCCTGATCCTTCGTGCCGATGCACGGCTCCGTGATGATGTGGGGCACGGTATCTCCTCGTCTCGGTCGCAATCGCCCCCCCGGGCGCGACGCCCGTCATCATGACCGAGTCGCAGCGGGTCGTCAAGCGTTGCTGGACCACGCGTCGATTCCGTCCAGGACGATGCCAACGCGATTCGGCGTGCGAGGTTCGTCACGCACGCCGAGGCATCGGAGCGGCTAGACTGCGTCCGTGGAGTCGTCGGCTCATATCGCGCTCGAGTTGCTCGAGTACAAGCTCGACGCGCTGGTGACTCGCAAGAGCGTCCGCGGCGGCGTGCCGGCGCTGTGGCGCCTGCACGGGGTGATCGACGCCGGCCGCGCGGACCTCGGCCAGGAGGACCGCGAGCGCTTCGCCGACGTCGCGCGTCGCCTGCGCGCCATCACCGAGTTGCCGGCTCGAGGCTCGAGCGCCCGCCCGAGCCTCGACGCCCTGCGTCTGGACGATGGTGACGGACCCCACGACGATGACAACGGGGTCGTCCTCGAGGTCGACGAGCCCGCGGGAGCCAGCCGCGACCCGCTCCTGGTCGAGGAGCGCGAGCGCCTGAAGACGCTCGCGGAACGCGTGTGGTGGGAGGAGCTCGACGAGGTCGTACTGGGCCTGGCCGCTGCGTGGCGTGCGGAGCGAGACCGCCTCACGCCGCGGCTCGTCTACGCCACGCTGCGCAACCTGCAGCGCCACGCCGAGCGGCCCAGCCATGTCAGCGACATCGGCCTGCATCGTCTCAAGGTGTCACAGCCGCTGCCCGAGCGCGAGGACCCGCTCATCTCCCTCTCCGACGTCGACAGCCTCGGAGAGCTGGCGCGTGAGCTGATCGATCTGGTGATGAGCGTCGGTCAGGGTCGCGGTGTGCTCGCGAACCTCGACGTGCCCCCGGCGGGAGCGCTGACGTACGTCCGTCAGGCCCTCACGACCGTCGCACAGGACCCCTACGCCGGCAAGTTGTCGTTGCTCGTGCGCAAGGGTCCGACCAGCAGCGAGTTGCGGACCGCGTTGCAAGAGTTGTCCAAGGAGCGCATGCCGGAGACGCAGAAGGCGGTGTTGCGACGCGAGATCGACGCGCGTTTGGCCGAGACGCTTGCCTTCGAGCGCCACCAACGCGACATGTTCCAGCGCGACGTGGCTCGCTGTGGCGAGCACGCGCAGGCGCTCGTCGACCGGCTCGAGCGCCACCTGCCTGCGCGGGTCGGCGGGCGCGCACCCGGTCCGCGGTTGTTGGGCGGCGTGCTCTTCTCCGTCAACCCGGCCCTTCGCTGGGAACGGGTTCCGCCAGGCGCCGAAGCCTTCACGCTGCGGATGATCGGTCCGGCCCGCTTCACGATCGGGGGTCACGAAGTCGCGCTGATGGGGAGCGGCGACGCGCGCAGCATCTTCGCCGATGGCACATCGCACCCGCTTGCCCCGCACATGGACGTCCGCGTCGGCCGAGGGCGGCTGCTCGTCGACGTCGAGGGCGAGTACCTCTACTTGCGTTTCCGCGACGAGGGTCGCTCGTTGGCTTCACGGGTGGCGGAGGCCCTCGCGGCGGCTTACGTGCTGACCCACGAGCGCGTTCACGACCTGCTCGCGGTGGTCGCCGGTGTCGCCGGCGAGCGCTCGGCGGTGCCGTTCGAGACGGTGCGCCGGGCGATCGTGCGCTCTGGTGAGATCACGGCGCGTGCACCGCAGCGCCGCGTCGCGATCGAAGGGCTGCTGCGTGGCTCCGCCCGCGCGGCGGGCATCGCCCTCGGCGACAACCTCGTCCATGGCCTCACCGAGCGGTTCCTGACCGCTCTGAACGTCGAGAGCGGCGATCTCGTCGGCATCATCGATCGCGAAGACGGCGCGACCGGCTCGGTCTACGCGCTCGGCGATGATCCGCTGACCGTCGAGGTGGCTGGAGCGAAGCTGACGATCCGCGCCTATCGCGGCCGCAGCCGTGCCGCCATCGACCAGCTCGTCGTGATGCTGCCTGGGCAGGTGATCGGTTCGTTCTCCGACGTGCTCGTCGAGGGCGTCGCGAACGGTACCCTGGTGTGCGCCCGCAGCGAGCAGGAACTCGCGGTGTTGTACCTCAAGGACAGACCCGTCAGTACCGTCGCCGGGCGTTGACGTATCCGTCCTCGGCGTGCCGTTCCGATCGTCACGCCACGACGCACCAATGGAGGTCCCTGACCATGCCCGACGCCCTGACCGACTCCACGCTTCGTGACGCGTTGGCCACGCTGCCCGAGTGGCGGCACGAGGACGGCGCCCTGCGGCGCGACCTGCGCTTCCCGGATTTCCTCGCCGCCTTCTCGTTCCTCGCCGCCGTGGCGATGCTCGCCGAACGTCTCGGCCACCACCCCGAGATCCGCAACGTCTACCGCGACGTCTCGCTCACACTGAGGACGCACGATGCTGGCGATCGCGTCACCTCGCTCGACGTCGACCTCGCCGCGGCCATCGATCGTCACCTGGCGCGACGCGACCCCTGAGCCGGCGCCTCAGTCTTCCGAAACGCTAGACTCGTCCTCGCCCTCGTCCTCGCCCTCGTTCTCGTCCTCGTTCTCGTTCTCGT
>SLSM01000054.1 GCA_007130445.1 Trueperaceae bacterium
AGGCGTGCCGGCGCGCCTGTCCGAGCGAGCCATCGCCGCGCATCTGACGGGGAGCTTCGATGACGCGGCGTCGACGCCGTACCGCGACGTCCTGCGCGTGGCGCCGGGGCACGCCCTCACCGTCGATGCCGACGGTGCCCGCGTCGCTCGCTTCTGGAACGTCGACCCCGAGCGGCGCGTCCGCTACCGCAGCGAGGGTGAGTACGCCGAGGCCTTCCGGGCGCTCTTCGAAGCCTCGGTCCGCGATCGAATGGGGACCGATCGCGACGTCGGCATCCTCCTCAGCGGCGGCGTCGATTCGGGCGCGGTCGCGTCGATGGCCGGGCACATCGTGCGACGGACAGGCGGGACACCGGCAGCGATCCGCACCTACGCATGGCAGTCGGCCAACCTCCCGGAGGTCGACGAGCGACATATCAGCGACCAGATCGTCGATCACTTCGGCTTCTCTTCGGCATCGGTCGCCGCCGACGATCACGGCCCCCTGAGCGACTACCCTGCGCGCGGCCCAGAACGCGACGGTCCGTACGTCGGCGTGTACCAAGCCCTGATCGAGCGGGCGTTGGCGATGGCTGCGATGGATGGCGTCGGCGTGATGCTCTCCGGCACCCGCGGCGACCTGATCGTCGGTGAGACGGTCCTCGACGCACCCGGGTTGCTCCTGAGCGGGCGCGTGCGAGCCGTGCAGCGCGACCTCGCGGCGTTCCGGCGCTGGCGCGGCATCTCACCGATCGCCGCCATCGACCAGTTGCTCGTCCGGCCCTTCCTCGCCGATCAGCTCGCGCGTCCGTGGTTGGCACCGTTGCGCGCGATGCGGCGAAGGGCGGGCGACGCGCGGACCATCCGCGCCGCGCCGTGGGTCTCCGAGTCCCTCCTGTCGAGAACGGGCGCGGTCGGACGTGCGCCCAACGCGTTCGAGCCGCCGGCCGGGCTCAGGGGCGTCAGCCGCCGCCAGCGCTACCGCATGGTGTTCCTGGGGATGAACATGGAGACGCTGCAGTGGCTCGACCGGTTGCACGCGCGGGCGGGCGTAGCGTTCGCCGATCCGTGGAGCGATCGCCGACTGGCCGAGTTCGTGATCGCGTCACCGCAGTGGGTGGTGCAGCGCATGGTCGAGCCGAAGCGCTTGGCACGCGAGGCGATGCGGGGCGTGATGCCCGAGTCGGTCAGGGTCGGTGCCAGCAAGATCAGCCCCGAGCCTCTGTACGAACTCGCCCTGCGCGATCGCGCCAGCGGGACCGTCGAGGCGCTGCTCGCCGATCCCATGTCGGCCCAGCTCGGGTTCGTGGACGCTGCGCGCCTTCGTGACCACTACCGGGCGTACCGTGCGGGCGCAGCGCTCGACCCGACGTTCTGGTGGGCGCTGAGCCTGGAGATGTGGTTGCGGAGCGCTCCCCCGGTGTGACGGTTGCGCCACGCACCCGATCGCGGAGTCGTAATCTCGTGTGACACCACGAATGAAGGAGGTGATTCCATGCAAAACGTCAAGAAGAGCTACACTGCTCCGAATCTCAAGGATTGGGGCAACGTCGTCGACATGACACTCAACGGGTGCACGAACCCGGGCGGCGATGCGCAGGGCGGCAGCGTCACCTGGTCGCGCGGAAACCCAAGCAACCCGAACGCGCGTTGCAGGTTCTGACCTGTTGAAACCAACGTTCAATGACCCGGGCGCGATTCGCGCCCGGGTCATCGATCATCTATGGTCGCCGGTTGGCCACCTGCGATGCCATGGTCGGCGCTGAGCGCAGGAGCGGACCGGTGCGCCGCGCTCAGGCCCGCTCGACCGGCATCGCGACGCCCGACGCGCCAGCTCGCTCGTCAGCGCTCAGCAGACCCTGCGCGCTGCACAGCGCTCGGAACCGGCCATGGGGGCGCCGCACGAGCTCGTCCCAGTCGCCGGACTCGACCACGGCTCCGGCCTCCATGACGTAGATCACGTCCGCCCCGCGCACGCTGGACAAGCGATGCGCGATGACGAGGATCGTCAGGCGTCCCGCCATCCGCTCGATCGCGGTCTGGATCACACGTTCGTTCGTAGGATCGAGGGCGCTGGTGGCCTCGTCCAGGATCAGGAGCGTGGGCCGACGGAGGATGGCGCGCGCCAGTGCGATGCGTTGACGCTCGCCACCTGACAACCGCACGCCGCGGTCGCCGACGATCGTGTCGAGACCCTCGGGCAAGGCCTCGACGAACGACGCCGAGGCGTCGTCGAGCGCCGCCCGGATCTCGTCGTCGCGAGCGGTGGGACGGACCAACAGCAGGTTGTCGCGGATGGTCTCGTTGAACAAGAAGGTGTCTTGGTTGACATAGCCCAGGCGCCGTCGCCAGGCGTGGACACGCGCTCCTTCGAGCGGCACGCCATCGACGGTCACGCGTCCGCCGGTCGGGCGCAAGAGCCCGACGGCGAGGTCGGCGACGGTGCTCTTCCCGGCGCCTGAAGGCCCGACGATCGCCGTCGTCTTCCCGGCGGGGATCTCGAGGTCGACATCCTTCAGGACGATGATCGGGCGCTCCGCCCGTTCCATCTCGGTCGCCGTCGACATCTCCGCAGCGTCGACGATGGGCGGCACCGCCTCGTACCGGAACTGCACTCGCTCGAACCGCAGCATCGTCGTCAGCTCCGGTGCCGGGCCGTCACCGTCCGACCAGGCTGGCTCGGCGTCGGCATCGAGGGCAGCCGTCATCTGCTCCACGCGGTCGACCGACGGAAGTAGGTTCAGGATCTGCTGCACCTGACCCTGCAACCCAGACAGCATCGGGACGAGTCGCGCGAACAGGAACAAGATGAGGAGGATGCTCGCGAGGGGCAGCGAGAGCACGCCGAGCGCGAACACGAACACGCCTGCCATGATCGTCGCCGAGCCCACTTGCATCCAGAAGCCGACCATGGCGAGGTTGCGCACCAGATCCACCTGCGCATCAGCCGTGCGCCCGATGCGTTCACCGAAGCGCTCCAGGTGAAACGGCTCGAGGCCATGGCTCTTCGACACACGCATGCCCGCCAGATGCTCGGCGATCGCCGCGTGCAGGCCGGCGTAGGCGTTGGACACCGCCTCGCCCCTCGCGCGTCCCAGGCGGGTGGGCCGCGTGAGGAGCCCCAAGAGCGCTCCTCCACACGCGATCACGAGGAGCGTGGCCAACGGCGAGAGGAACAGCGCGAGACCAACGTAGATCGTGGTCAACACGATCGACACGCCGAAGCCGATCAGGCTCGCCGTGACTCCGCCCATGCGCTCGACCTCCTGCGTGAGCACGTGCACGAAGCTCGACGAGGGGCGCCGGACGAAGGTGGTCCACGCACTCCGGGTGATCGCCTCGTGCACACGCCGCCGGACCGAGACGACGTACCCGTTGTACAGCCGCGCCGTTCGAACCCACTGGAGGCGCTGGAGTGCGGCGCCGACCGCGATGACGAACAGGAAGGCACCGATGACCGTCGGGATCGTCATCTCCATGTTCAGCGCGGCCAACGCATTCGTTGCGAGTTGTGCAAGCTGACCGATGCTGCCGTCACCGACATCGAGTCCGGCGACGCCGAGCAGCGGCACCAACATCACGAGCCCGACGCCCGACATCACCGTGACCGCCAGACTCAACACGATCACCAGCAGGACTTCGCGAGGCGCGTACGCGAAGAGCGAGCGCGCGAGCCGTGCGACCGTTCTGAACGCGTCGCTCGCCACGACCGGCGCGTCCGCCGTCACAGGGTCCGTCGGTGTGGACTCTGCGGGCCGAACTCGCGTCACTGTCGTGTGGCTCGCTGGCATCGGTGATCCGCCTTCGATCGCGACCACGGTGTCATGCCCGCGTCATGGACGGACGCACCGGGGCTGGCGTGGTGCATGAGTCTAGCCCGCTGGCTGCGGCTCGTGCAGCGGATCTGTCACGCATCCGGATCGTGGTCGCCGGCCCGCTCGACGTGGCCAGGGCGCCGATGGGGGCGCCCACCGTGACCCCGCTGACGGCACGGGACGTCCGCGAGCGACACGATCGTACGTGCGCGCGACCACGTGTGTCACGCGACACCAGCCCCGAATCGCCTACGATGGTGGTCGTGGACGCTGACGCCGTCAAGGAATCCCGCTGCTGGCCCGACCTCGATCCGGCCTTCGCCGTCGACCCAGACCGCCCCGCGTCCGACCTGCCTGCCGTCGGCACAGCACCTACCGAGCGCGAGGTCCTCCGTTCGTGAGGGCCCCTCCGGCGCGCCGACGTAC
Source organism: Trueperaceae bacterium (assembly GCA_007130445.1). Lineage (GTDB taxonomy): Bacteria > Deinococcota > Deinococci > Deinococcales > Trueperaceae > CSSed10-48. The sequence goes on from SLSM01000054.1 coordinate 4,221, forward strand.
CACCAGGCCCACCCACACCCCCGTCGTCGAGGCGTACGGTCTCTCGATCGCCAGCGACTACCCGTTTCGGTTCCATCACGCCCTCGGCCAGGGTCGACCCGACATCACCTTCGAGGTGATCGACGCGGCGCCGCTCCCGGACGGATGGGAGGCGACTCCACCGAGCTTCGACGCATACGACCCGGCGACCCCGAGCGACATGCTCGGCACCGTCGTCTTCGTCGACGAGTGCGTGGTCGTCCGCTTTCTGAGCGGGGCCGACTTCTTCCTCACCGACGACCGGATCGCATGCGTCCTGCACGATCCGATGCTCGAGCACGGAATCGAGATCTGGCTGTTCGGCACCGTCCTGACCCTGTGGCTCGAGCTCCGCGGCATACCGACGTTGCACGCCGCCACCGTCGTCGTACACGGTCACGCGATCGGCTTCCTGGCTACCAACAAGGGCGGCAAGAGCACGCTCGCCATGACGATGGTCCAGGGCGGCGCGAGCCTGCTGGCCGACGATC
>SLSM01000191.1 GCA_007130445.1 Trueperaceae bacterium
CCGCGCTGGTGGCTCGAACTGATCGGCGTGGCGGTCAGCGGCTGGAACGCCTGCGCGTACTGCGTCGCGCACCACGGCGTCGGCTTGGCGCGCCTGGTCGGCGACGCGCTCGCGTCGAGCCTCGTCGACGCCGCCGAGCGCGGTCCAGCGGCGCTCGAGGCGACGGCCGCGGCCCACGCCGACGCGCTCGGCGGCACACCGACCATGCCCGCAGCGCTCGCCGCGTCGGTCGCGTACGCGCGTGTGCTGACGCTCGACCCCTCCGCGCTGGACGTCGCGGCGATCGAGGCGATGCGCCACGCGGGGCTGAGCGACGGCGAGATCCTCGAGGTCAACCAGGTCGCTGCGTACTTCGCCTACGTCAACCGGTCCGTGCTCGGCCTCGGCGTCTCCCACGTGGGGGAGACGCTGGGTCTGGCCCCGTCGAACGCGGACGACGAGGGCGACGTCGAGCACCGCTGAGGGTCGAGCTTCGGAACGGCGCCGGGCGCCGATCACGTCGTTCGGTCGGCGCCCGGCGTCGATCGTAGGTCTCGCCGCGTCTGGCTCGTCGATCAGGGGCGACCGCTGGCCGGCGTTGCGGGGCGTTCGGGCCGATCCCGGTCGGCTTCCTCGTCGCCTTCGTCGTCGTCGAGCCCGATCTCGGGACGGTCGGCGACGCCGGCCGCTTCCCGTGCGGCCGCCGAGGTCTCGGCGCCGCGCGTCCGGTTCTCGAACGCGGCCGTGCGCAGCGCGTGGGCGTTCGCCATGCCGTCGATGGCCTGTTGCGGGAGCGACGTCGCCTCGCCCGACAGTCCCTCGACCCCGTCATGCGAGAAGGTCAGCGTGAAGACGCCGTCGAGTTCGTCGACCGCGACGTCGAACACGACGCTCGCGTCGTGCAGCGCGATGGCGAGCACGACGCTCGACTGCGCGTCGCACAGCCAGCCGTCGACCAGTCGGACGTGGAGTCGACCACCCACCTCGGTAGCGACGCCGATCACCTCGACGTTCGTCATGTCCTCAGCGTCGGTCGCGCAGACCAGGCTGTAATCCACCGGCGTCGCGGCGGCGAGCGCGGCGCCGACGGCGAACAGGAACAGTGTGGTGATCAGGATCGTCAGGCGCTTCATCGTGGTACCTCCGGTGACGCCGCCCGCGCCCGGCGCGGGGTGGTTCGCCGTCTGGGACGGCGCGTGGCGTCTACACGAACCGTACGACCCGAGGCTGACACCGGGCTGACGTCCGCCCGGATCGCGGGTCAGGGTCGCCCGCCCGCCGGCCTCTCGGGGCGCTCGTCCTCGAGGGCGCGATCGCGCGCGCCATCGGGCGCGTCGCTCGCACCCTCGAACGCTTCGCGAGCGCGATCAGCGGCGTGTTCGTCGGGGCCGCCGACGTCGTCGGCACCCGAGCGGGCATCCGCGGGAGCACCGACGCGCGCGCCGGCTGCCGCCGCGCGGCCAGCTGCGCCGGGGTCACGCGCCCCGATGGTGAGCGTGACGAAACCCGAGGCCTCGAGCACCTGCGCGAGGTCGAGCAGGTCGACGGGATCGATGGGTCCTTCGCGATCCGGGGCGGTCGACGCGTCGACGAGGACGACGCCGTCACGCACGACGGCGTCGAACAGCAGCGCGTCGCCCGACAGCTGGACGATCAGCAGGCGCGCCGGCCCCTCGAACCCCTCCAGCAACTCGAGCTCGAAGAGCGAACCGCCGAAGGCCTGTCCGACACCCACGATGGTGCCGTCCTCGGCTGTCAGGACCACCTGCGCGTCGCTCGGCATGGTCCACGCCCCCGCGAAGGCGAGCGCGAGGATCAGACAGGTTGCGATGAGCGGACGCATGTGGGGTCTCCTCCGGCTGTTGCGGCGTGGGCGTCGCTGAGCGCCCTGAGGGTAGCAAGCGACACTGACGAAACGCTGACGCCGCCGCGTCACGCCTCGACCTCATCGTGGATGCGCGCGTCCAGGGACGGCAGACGCACTTCCATCACCGTCCCGCGGTGCGACGTCGCCGCGACGCGGACATGCCCGCCGTGCCGCTCGGTGAGGTGCTGAGCGACCGCCAGGCCCACGCCGATGCCGCTGGTCGGCCCGTCGTCGATGCCGCCTCCGACGGTGTTCGCGACGCCGTTCCCGCCCCCCTTCGAGTCCGACCCGCGGCTGAAGCCGTGCTCGAACGCGCGCTCGCGCACCTCGCTGCTCATCCCCGGTCCGATGTCGCTGACACGCATCACCAGCTCGGCGCCGGCGCGCTCGACCGCGACGGTGACGCCAGCGGTCGCCCCGGACGCCTGCACGGCGTTGCGAACGATGTTGCGGATCACCTGCATCAGCCGCTCGGGGTCACCCGCCACCTCGGCGCGCTCCCCCGCATCGATGGCAACGCCCGGGTACTCGTCGGCGACGCGCCGGACGAGGTCGCCGAGGTCGACGACGCGGTACTCCAGCGCCCGCTCCAGATCGCCACGAGCCACGACCAGCAGGTCCTGCGAGGTGCGCAGGAGCTCGCGCGCAGCCTCGGACGCCGCACGCAGCGCGCTCTCGTCGGGGTGGCGGCGGCGGAGGCCGTCGAGATGGTAGTGGACCAGTGTCAGCGGCGCCGCCAGCTCGTGGGCGACCTCGAGCAGGAACGCGCGCTCCTGGTCGCGCCGCGCTCGGATCGCTGCCAGGGTGAGGTTGAGGCCGTCGGCGAGGTCGCCGACCTCGTCGGCGGGCCCGTGGTACGCGATGCTGTCGGTCGTGGCCGGGTGGATTGAGCGCGTCTGCCCTGCCAGACGCGCCAGCGGAGCGAGCATGCGCCGTACGCCGGCGAGCGCGCCGAGCATGGCGACCAGCACGACGACGGCGCCGCTCGTGAGCAGCGCACGCGCCAGTGCGCGCCGCGACGCCAGCGCCTCGGTGACGTCGTGCGCGAGGCGGATGCTGCCGTTGGTGGCCAGCCACGCCGCCGCGGTGACGAGGTACGTGCGCTCGCCACGCTCGTGCGTGACGACACCGTCGGGTCGAGGGAGGGGAGCGTCGTCGCCCCACCACACCACCACGCGGTCGTCCGGACCGACGAACTGCAGGATCACGCCGCGCGTGGCGGGATCACCGAACGACGCCCCGAGCCTAGGGCTCGCCAGGAGGGCCGTCACGCGGTCGAGGTCGGAGCGCAACACCGTCTCGAGTTGACGGTCCATCTGGTGTGCGAACGTCAGGTACGCGAGGGCGCCGAATCCGCCGGCGACCACCAGGGCGAAGAGGGCGGCGGCGATCCCGAGGCGCGCCCTGAGCGTCACCGTCGCTCCCGCACCACGTAGCCGAGCCCGCGGATGTTTTCGATCACGCCCTCGGCACCGGCCGCGGTGAGCTTGGCGCGGAGCCGCGACACGATCGCCTCCACCGCGTTGTGCGCCGGCGTGACGTCGTCTTCGTAGAGCCTGTCGATGATCGTGTCCTTCGCGAAGACCCGGCCCTGCGCCGTCATCAAGAGCTCCAACAGGCCGAACTCCAGGGCGGTGAGCTCGACGTCCGTGCCGTCGACGGAGCAGGCGCGCCGTGCCGGCGAGAGCGTCAGGGGTCCCCAGTGATGGACGTCGTCGCTGGAGCGTCGGCGCAGCTGGGCGTAGACGCGCGCGAGGAGCTCCTCCATCTCGAACGGCTTCGCGAGGTAGTCGCCGGCGCCGGCGTACAGCCCGGCCACGCGGCTGCGGACGTCCGCTCGAGCGGTGAGCATCAGGATCGTCGTCGGGAACGCCTTGAGCTGCTCGGCGACCTCGAGCCCGTCGATGTCTGGGAGGTTGAGGTCGAGCACGACCAGATGGAACGGCTCCTCGGCGGCCAGGATCAGGGCGTCGCGACCCGTGTGCGCCACACGCACGTCGTACGCGCGCTCGAGCTCCGTGCGGATGACGTTCGCGAGAGCGAGGTCGTCCTCCACGACCAGGATACGGTCACGATCCACGCCATCACGATGGCACGCTCGACGGGGCCGTGGTGCGGTGCACAGCACTCGGCGAGTGCTCGCGTCGCGGCGCTGCCGCGGCACGCGGTCACCCGCACGTCGTCATCCGGCCGCGCTGAGCGCGTGGTCACGCGAGGGCGTCGATGTCACCAGCGAGCACGGTCGGACGAAGCGCCAGCACCTCGAGCCGGTTCGGCTGCTCGCCCACGGTGTGGAGCACGTACGCTCGCTTCCCGAGCGCGACGGCGAAGGCGAGCTCCACCAGCGCGCTGGCCCCGACGTGCCCGCGCGCCTCCGGGGCATCGACGTTCACGACCAGCACGGCGTCCGCCGCTCGGATCGCCCGAAGGTGATCGGCGACGAAGTCCGCCTTGAGCGCGACGAGCGCCTCCCCGTCGAGGCGCAGCGGATCGACGCCCGCGGGCGTCGGCGCCGGCAGTGACACGGTGTGGCCGCGCGCCGCGAGGTCGCTCCCGACCTCGCGCATGCGCTCGATGAAGCGCATCGAGCCGCTCAGGACGACGTGCATGGCGGCCTCTCGCGATCGGTTCGAGGCCGCAGCTGCCCCTCGATGGTGCCGGCCCGACGACGCATGGCGGGACGGTAGCACGGGGTCGCGCCTTGCGCCGCCGGCCCCGAGGCCGCATCATGCGCATGGAGGCACCATGACCACGCTCCCCGACAGCCGTCACTTCACGCTCGAGCGCCTCGCGGACGGCGTGTGGGCGGCCGTGCACAGCGTCGGTGGTTGGGCCGTCGGGAACGCCGGCATCGTCGACCTCGGCGACGTCACGTTGCTCTTCGACACCTGTCTGACCGACAGCGCCGCCCGCGCCCTCGAGCGAGCCGCGGTGGCGCTCACCGGACGCGCGCCCGGCCTGGTGGCGTTGAGCCACTACCACAACGACCACGTGCGGGGTGCCGAGGTGTTCGCCGCTGCGACGGTGGTGGCGAGCACGGTCACCAGGACGCTGCTACGCGGACCGGGCCACGAGGAGCTCGCGTCGGATCGCTCGCACGGTGTGGCGCAGCTCGAGCGAGCGCGCGCGTTCACGCGGGACGCCGATCCTCACAAGCGCGCTTTCGCCAGGTACTTCGTCCCGTACTGGGAGGGCTTGGTCGCTTCCGCCCCTCGTGCGAGCGTGCGCTTGCCCGACGTGACGTTCGACGGCGCGGTGCACTTCCATGGATCGCGTCGCTCGGCGACGCTCGCATCGTACGGAGCGGCGCACTCCGGTGACGACGCCGTGCTCGTGCTCGAGGAGGACGGCGTGGTGTTCTGCGGCGACCTGCTCTTCAACGCCTGCCATCCGTATCTCGCCGACGGCGATCCGGAGGGGTGGCTCGCGGCGCTCGACCGCGTGGCGAACACCGGTGCGACCCGGTTCGTGCCAGGCCATGGGTCGGTCGGGACGTTGGACGACGTGCACGCGCTCCAGGCGCACATCCAAGGGCTCATGGCGACGGCGGAGCGGTTCCACCGAGGTGGCCACGAACTCGACGACCTGGCGGAGCCGATGCCGGACGACGCCTCCGCCGACTGGGCGTTCACGTACCCCTTCTATGGCGCCAACCTGCGCTTCCTGGTGGGCCGCATGGGTGGAGATCGACGGTGAACGCGGCGTAGCGAACGTCGCGGTGGCCTCGGTGGTGCGCCCCTGCGCTGGTGCGATGAGCGCGCCGTGCATCGTCGGCATCGACTGCGCGACCGTCGCCGAACGCGTCGGTCTGGCGCTGGCCGTGCCGGAGGGTGACGGGTGGCGACTCGAGGTCGTGACCACCGGCTCCGCGGCGAGCCCGCCGGCGGCGTTGGTGGGCGCCTGGTTGCGCGAGCGGCCGAACGCCCTGCTCGCGCTCGACGCCCCGCTCGGGTGGCCCGCGGCCCTCGGCGACGCGCTTGCCACGCACCGCGCCGGGGCGCCGATCCCGCTGACGTGGCGGCCCGACGCCCTTCCACGTGCGGATGTGAGCACAGAACGGCCGCGTGCGTCGCCCCAGGCGATCGAGGTCTACCCGGCCGCCACGCTGCGGGCGCACGGGGCGGCCGAGCGTGGCTACACGCAGCCGGGCAGCGAGGCGCGCACGCGGGTCGCGACGTTCGTCCGTGGCCGCCTGCGGGTGGCGGCTGAGCTCCCCCTCGAGGCGCTGCCGGCGGACGCGTTCGACGCCGTGTTGTGCGTGATCGCCGGGATCGACGCCGCGCGGGGCGAGGCGACACCTCCGGACGACGAGGCCCTGGCGCGGCGCGAGGGGTGGATCTGGGTGCGCGCGGCGCGGATCGACTGCGTTGACGGCGCGACTACTCCCGCTCGTCGGCACCGAGGAGGCGCGGCAGGTCGCCCATGCGCCCTACCAGCGAGAACACCAGCACCGCGAAGGCGAAGAACAGCACCGAGATCGACGCCATGACCGGGCTGTAGCCGTAGCGCAGACTGGCGAAGATCTTCACCGGCAGCGTCTCGAAGGTGAAGCCGACGGTCATGTACGCGATGATGTACTCGTTCAGCGATAGTACGAAGGCGAACACGAACCCGGCGAGCAGGTAGGGGCGCACGTAGGGGAAGACGATCGTGCGGAACACGGTGCTGCCCGTGGCGCCCATCGTGCGGGCGGCCTCGACCAGCTGCGGGTTGAGGTTCTGCAGCCCGACCGTGAGCGTGGCGAGCGGCAGCGTGGTGAGGAACACGCCGTGCGAGAACACCACCGTGTAGGGGCGACCGTAGCTCTGCAGCACGATCCACAGCGCCAACGCGCCGAGGGCGGTGATCACCGGCGGCAGCGCGAACGGTGCCAGGCCGAGCGCCATCACCACCTTGGCGTAGCCGACCCGGTAGCGCCACAGCACGTACGAGAGCGGCAGCGCGATCGACACGGCGATCAGCGCAGCGAACGTCGCCACGATCAGGCTGTTGACGGCGGGGCGGTACCAGCCGGGATCGGTGAAGGCCGTGCCGTACCAGCGCAGCGACACGCCCTCGGGCGGGAAGAACAGCACCTGGCGCGGGTTCAGGCTCACGCCGGCCACCACCAGCAGCGGCGCGAGCAGGTACGCGACCACCAGCGCGAACATGGCGCGGCGCAGCCAGACGTTCATCGGGCACGCCCCGGCAGGGCGATGCGCGGGAGGCGGCCGGATCCGATCGCGACGATCGCGAGCGCGATCAGCGAGCTCGCCACCAACAGCACGATCGCCAGCGACGCCGCCAGCGGCAGGTGGTTCTTCATGATCGCCTGGTCGGTGATGTGCACCGGGATCGTCCACTGCGCCGGCCGCCCGAGCGTCTGCGGGATCACGTAGGCGCCGAGGACGAAGATGAACACCAGCGCGCCGGTGGCGGCGACCGCACGCTGCACCAGTGGCAGCACGACCGTCACGAAGCCGACCAGCGGCGCGGCGCCCATGGTGCCGGCGGCCTCGGGCAGCTCCTGGTCGAGCCGCGAGAAGGTCGGGTAGAGCGACAAGATCGCGAGTGGCAGCGCGATGAACACGTATGCAAGCAGCACTGCCCACAGGCCCGGGCTCCACGACGCCGCCGCGTCCATCAGGCCGAGCGACACCAGCAGGTTCGAGATGCCGGAGGTGCGCGACAGCAGCAACGACCAGGCGAAGGCGACGATCACCTCGGAGAGCGAGAGCGACGCCAGCACCAGGACCAGGTAGGGGACCTGCCGAGCGCGCGGACGGCGCGTGAGCAGGAACGTGAACGGCACCGCCACCACCAGCGTCGCAAGGGTCGCCACCAGCGCCAACACCACCGACACCGCGAGCCGTTCGAGGTGGAAGGCGTCGAGCGCGCGGGCGTAGTTGTCGGTGACGAACGCCACCTCGAAGAAGCCCGCCTGGATCCGGCGGAAGAAGCCGAGCGCCGCGATGATCCCGAGCGGCACCACGAACAGCAGCGTCAGCGCCAGCGTCGGCCAGGCCAACAACGCGTGGGGCCAGGGGCCGTCGCCGCGGTGATCGCTGGCGCCGGTATCCATCGGCGCGAGCGAGGCGGCGGGCCGCGTGCTCATGCGTTCAGCGCCACGAGGCCCGACGTCGGCAAGGCGACCCAGACCTCGTCGCCGTCGGCGACGGCGACGTTGGCGCCGCTCACGACCAGCTCCTGGTCGCCGACGCGCACCCGCGTCTCGACCGTCCAGCCGAGGTCGCGCACCATCGTCACCGTGCCGCGCAGGGCCGGGCCGGCGGGGGCGGTCGGGTACACGTTCAGCGCCTCAGGGCGCGCGGCCACGGTCAGCTCGCTGCCGACGCTCGGTAGGTCGGCTCCCTCGACCACCTCGGCACGCACGCCTGCCACCTCGACGGTGCCTGGTGCCACCACGCGGGCGGGGAGGAAGTTGTTGCGGCCGACGAAGTTCGCGACGAAGCGGTTCACCGGTCGGCGGTAGATGTCGAGCGGCGGGCCGACCTGCTGCACGCGGTTGTCGCCCATCACCACCACCAGGTCGGCCATCGCCATGGCCTCCTCCTGGTCGTGGGTGACGATGATGGTCGTGATCCCGACGCGCCGCTGCAAGCGCCGCAGCTCCACCTGCATCCCCTCGCGCAGCTTGGCGTCGAGCGCCGAGAGCGGCTCGTCGAGCAGGAAGAGCGCAGGGTCGAGCGCCAAGGCGCGCGCCATCGCGACGCGCTGGCGCATGCCGCCGGAGAGCTGCGACACGCGCTTGGTCGCCACGTCGGGCAGCTGCACCAGCGCCAGCAGCTCGAACGCCCGCGCGAGCCGCTCGCGCTTCGCCACACCGCGGATGCGAAGCCCGTAGGCGACGTTCTCGGCGACGCTCAGGTGGGGGAAGAGCGCGTAGGACTGGAACACCATGCCGACGTCGCGACGGTGCACCGGCACACGCGTCAGGTCGCGCTCGCCGAGCAACAGGTGGCCGGAGGTGGGCGTCTCCAGTCCGGCGATGATGCGCAGGAGCGTCGTCTTGCCACACCCGGACGGTCCCACGAAGCAGACCAGCGAGCCGCCGGGGATGCGAAGGTCGACGTCGGCCAGGGCCACGGTCGCGCCGAAGCGCTTGCCGAGGCCCTGGATGACGAGGTCCGGTCGCGGACCGTTCAGCGGGTGACGCGCTCCGCCCAGACTTGGTTCAGCCAGTCGCCGCGCTCGAGGTACATGTCGTAGCGGGGCACGATCGGATCGCCCGCGTCGCTGACGAACGCGAACTCCTCGTCGCTCAGCGTCAGGTACTCGCGCTCGACGGTCGGCGCCGTGCCGATGCTGCGGGCCACGAGGTCCTGGATCTCGGGTTGGGAGAACCAGTCGATGAACACGTGCGCCTCGTCGACCATCGACGACGCTCGGGTCACGGCCCACGAGCCGGAGTCGAGGACGCCGCCTTCGGCCGGGAAGGTGGAGCGCACCGGGAAGCCCTCGTCGGCGGCGATGCCGGTGACGTCGTGGTAGTACTGCCCCATCGGGATCTCGCCCGACTGCAGCGCCTGTTGGAACTGGCCCTCGTCGCGGTACCAGAGCTGCACGTTCGGCTGCAGCTCGGTCAGCTTGTCGACCACCTGGAGGATGCCCTCCTCGGTGTCGAGGATCTCGGTGCCTCCGAAGAAGGTGGCGGCGGTGATCTCGAGCAGGAACGAGTTCTCGGGCAGCGCCAACAGGCCGAGCGAGTTGCGGTGGTCGCCCCAGAGTTCGGCCCAGCTGGTGGGCGCCGTGGGGTAGGTGTCGGTGTTGGTGACGAGCGTGACGAACCACGACACGGCGCCCACGCCGACCAGACGGCCCTGGGCGTCGCGGTTCACGAGCGCCGGACGGACGAACTCGACGTTCGGCAGGCGCTCCTCGTCGAGCGCGACCCAGAGGTCGCTGGTCATGCCGCGCTGCAGCGGCCCCTGCGACATCATCGAGACGTCGGCCGGCGCCTGGCCGGCGCGGGCGGCGGTCTCGAGTTGCACGAGCCAGGCCATGCCGGTGGGCGCGGCGATCGACTCGACGGCGATCCCGGTCTCCTCGGTGAAGCGCGGGAAGATGTGCGCGTCGAAGCTGTCCTGGAAGTAGCCGCCGTAGACGGCGACCTTCAGCGCCTGCGCGGCGGCGGTACCGCCCACGAGGGCGAGGACGAGCGCTGCGATCACGAAACGGGTCCGGTGGAACGTCATGGGAACTCCTCACCTGCCCGGCACGGCCCGGTCGGCCGGCGCGGAAGCCGGTAGATCATACATCCGCACGTGCGAACATGCCATCGCCGTTCGTTCCGGCGCGCCTGGTGCGAGGCACCTCAGCGATCGACGTCGCGCAACGCGGCCGCGAGTCGCGAGACGCCCTCGCGCAGCGCTGCGGGCCGCTGATGGGCGAAGCACAGGCGCAGGTGTTCGCGCGGGTCGAGTGCAGGGGTCGCAGCGCCAGCTGCACGATCGCTGGTCGACGTCGCCGTCACACGCTCGGGAGCAGCCACGAACGGCGTGCCCGACGCCACCCTCACCGCGTGTCGCGCAAACGCGGCCCGCGCGCCGGGCGAATCGGCATCGAGCCCAGGCACGCGCGCCCACAGGAAGTACCCGCCTCGCGCCGGCGCGAAGCTCGCCTGCGGCAGCTCGGTGCCGAGCGCCGCGGCGAGCGCCGCGTGGCGCTCGCGCAACCGCTCGCGGACCAGCGCCACGTGCGCGCTCAGCTCGCCGCTCACGATCGCCTCGCGCACCAGCGCCGCCGCGAACGGGTTCATGCCGCCGCCGCTGCGCAGCAGGCCGCACGACGCGATGCGCGCGAGGTCGGAAGCGGGGCCCTCGATCCAGCCGAGGCGCAGCCCGGGCGAGAGCACCTTCGAGACGGAGTTCAGGCTCAGCACGCGCTCCGGGTCGAGCGCGGCGAGGCTGCGAGGCGGCGCCGTCCGCGCGCCCGCGGGTTCCGCCTCGAACCCGGTGAGGCGGTAGACCTCGTCGGCGACGAGACGCACGCCGTGACGGGCGGCGAGCTCGACGACCGCCACCTGGCGCTCCGGCGACAGCGTCGTTCCCGTCGGGTTCGCGAACGCGGGCACCAGGTAGAGGAGCGCCGCGGGGCCCGCGCGCAGCGCTTCTTCCAGCGCCTCGGCAACGACCCCGCCGGCGTCGCTGGCGATCCCCTCCACGCGCAGGCCGTGATCGGTGAACTGCGCCAGCGCCAGGTGATACGTGGGGTCGGCGACCAGCACCCGGTCGCCGGGGCGCGTGAAGAGCGTGCACACCAGGTGGAGCGCCAGCGACGCGCCGGCGGTCAGGAACACGCGCTCCGGCGCCACCTCGCCGGCGCCCTCGCTCGCGAGCCAGTCCGAGAGCGAGGCGCGGGCGCCGGCGTCGCCGGGCTCGAAGCCGTACTGCAGCAGGTCGGGATCGAGGCGGGCCGTGGCGCGTGCGGCGGCTCGTTGCACCAGGTCGGCCGGCAGCAGGTCCCGGCCCGGGTCGCCGCGCGCCAAGTCGATCACGCCCTCGGCGCGGCCGTGTTGGGTGGTGACGTCGCAGCCCACCGTTGGAGTATCCCGAGCGCCGCCGGCGCTGTCAACGGCGACACTCGGCGGGCGGTCGCTTCCACTGGCTGCCGCGCGCCCGCGGACCCACGCCGAGGCGCCGGCGACCGGTACGATCGACCGCGTGATGACACGATGAGCGTCCTCCAGACCGCACCCACGGCGCTGATACGCGGCGACGACGCCATCGAGGCGCTCGCTCGGCGCTTCGGCGTCGGCTCGCGCGTGCTCGTGGTGCACGGCCCCGTCGGGTTCTCCATGGTGAACGAGCGCCTCGCCGCAGCGCTGGAGCGCGCCGGCGTGGTGGCCGTCGCCGCGCTGCACGAGGGGCCCTGTTGCGGCAGCGCCATCGATGCCCACGCCGCAGCGGCCGAGCGCGAGCGCGTCGACTGGGTGCTCGGGGTCGGCGGTGGCCGCGTGATCGACGCCGCCAAGGGTGCGGCGCAGCGCACGCGTACCCCCTTCGCGTCGCTCCCGACCAGCCCCGCCACCTGCGCCGCAACCGCACCCACCGTGGTGCTCTACGACGAGCGCGGCGCGCACGTCGAGGCGCTCGAGGGGGGTACGTCCGCGGCGGCGTGTGCGCTCGATCCCGACCTGCTCGCGTCGGCGCCCGAGCGACTCCTGGCTGCCGGCATCGTGGACGCCTGGGCGAAGGTCCACGAGGTGCGCCTCACAGCCGCGCGTCTCGACGCTGTCGGCGCCACGACCCGTGCTGCACTGGCGCTCGTCGACGACCTCGCTGCGCTGCTGCGCGAGCACGCCCACGCAGCCATGGCTGCCGGCCCTGGTGGCGCGCGCGACGCCTCGCTCCTCCCGACGCGGCGGCTCGTGGCCGAGGCGGTGGTGGTCTACCCGGGGCTGATCGGCGGTCTGGCCGGCGCCGATGCCAAGCTGGCGCTGGCGCACCCCCTGCACGACGCCCTGACGCAGCTGCCGGGCGCTCGGGCCGCGCTGCACGGCGAGAAGGTCGGCTTCGGGACGCTGGTGCAGCTGCGCCTCGCGGGGCTCGACGGTCGCGACGCGAGCATCGAGACCCGCGTGGACGCGATGCGCGCCGAGGCGGCCGCCTATGCGGCGCTGGGCGTGGTCTGTCACCTCGAGGCGCTCGGTTGCGGCGAGGCCCGCTCGGGCGACGCCCTGGAGCGTACGGTCCGGCGTGCCTTGGCCGACGACTCGGTGCATAACGCGTTGCCGGCCCTCAGCCACGAGACGCTGCGCTCGGCGGTCTGCGAGGTCGACGACTGGGTGCGGCGGACGCATGGCTTGGGCGGTCGGTCGGGGTGATCACGGTCCGCCCTGAGCGTGCTGGTGACGAAGCCGGGGTGCGCCGCGTGAACCTCGCCGCGTTCGAGACGGCGATGGAGGCCGACCTCGTCGACGCGCTGCGAGCCGCGGCGCGCCCGTACGTCGCGTTCGTCGCCGTCGACGGCGACGAGATCGTCGGCCACGTCTCGTTCACGCCGGTCACCGTGGGCGACGCAGACGTCGGTGCGATGGCCTTGGCGCCCCTCGCGGTGCTGCCTGCGCGCCAGGGGCAGGGGATCGGCTCGCGTCTCACACGCGAGGGCCTCGAGTATCTGCGCGACGACGGCTGCTCGTTCGTGGTCCTGGTCGGTCACGCGTCGTACTACCCGCGCTTCGGGTTCGTGCCCGCCTCGCACCTCGGGCTGACGTGCCAGTGGCCAGACGTGCCCGACGACGTCTGGTTGGTCGCCGTGCTCGACCCTGCAGAGGTGCCGCCGAACGGTGGGGCGGTGCGTTTCGAGCGGGCGTTCGGCGACACCGTGTAGGGCGACGGCGGGGTTCGCGTGTGCGTCAGCCGCCAGGTCGCGATGGACGATGCGATCCGGAGCCCACCCATTCCACGCCCGAGCCCGTCGCCATGCGCAGGCGCTCGATGAGCTGACCGGTGTGGTGCTGCAGGTGGCGTAGGTTCACCAGCTGGTGCTCGAGCTTGGACATGGCGTACCACGGGAACCCGCTCTCGGCCGCGGTGAGGTCGAGAGCGTCCGCGCTGGCGTCCAGCGTGGCGATCAGGTGCTCGGCGAAGGCGAGCACGTGCGCCTTCGGGTACGGGTCGGGGAGCAGCGGGAGCGCCGAGTCCGGGTCGGCGGGTCCCGTGAGGGCGCCTGTGTTCTGCACGTCGCCCTGATGGCCCGCGAACGGACGAAACGCGTCGATGCCGGGGTGCAGGTAGAGATGGGTGTAGAAGAGCGTGTGGTAGGCGATCTGCCAGAAGGCGTTGTCGGCCACGCCGTCCGTCCAGCGATCGTCGGGGAAGCGCTCGACCGCCGTGCGGAGCATGGACAGTCCGGCGTGGTACTGGCGCTTCAGCGTCGTGCGGATCGGCTCGTCGCGTGCGCTCGTCGTGTCCATGCGCAGACGATACGCATCCGTTGCATGCAGGGGTGGCGAGTGCCGGCCGTGACCATGCATGATGCGCCCAGCTGGAGATCGATGCTCGAGGAGGGGGCCGCAGCATGCTCTGGAGCGTGAACCCGTGGGCCGTCATGGTGGCGGCGATCGTCTACTTCGCCATCGGTGCCGCCTGGTACATGGCGCTCGGCAGGCAGTGGATGGCGGCGCTGGGGATGAGCGCCAAGGACGTCGAGGGCGGTGGCGATCCTCGCCTGTACGCGCTCACCTTCGTGCTCGACGTGATCGCGGTGTTCACCGTGGCCGTCGTGCTCGCCAACTCGACCCTGAGCGGCGCCGGCGGCGGCGCCTCGCTCGGCGCGTTGCTCGGCATCGGCATCTGGTTCGCGCTGCTGTCGGTGACGTTCATGTTCGAGGGGCGCAAGCCGGCGTTGTTCCTGATCGACGGCGGCTACCACGTCCTGGCGCTGACGGTCGCGGGCGCGATCCTGGGGGCCTGGCCGCCAGCGTGACTGTGGCGCGGGCGCCCAGGGCTGTCTGCGGACGGTCGCCTCAGCGCCCGGAGCGGATGTCGCGCTCCACGCCGACGCTCAGCTCGACGCCGCTGAACGCCACGCTGCAACCGTCACCCACCGGAGCCTGCGCCAGGAGGCCGATGCGCAGCGGAGCGTCGCTGTCCGTCAACCGGAAGTGCCGCACCAGATCCCAGGCCTCGCCGTCGCTCGAGGCGTGGAAGGCGACCGAGCGCTCGTGGAGGCCGATGCGCAGCCACACCTCGGGCGCCTGCAGCACGCTCGAGTTCGCATCGTCCGACGTCCCGCGGGTCACCACCGATACCACCATCGGCCGTCCGTCGGGCGATCGCTCGAAGCACAGCTTCGCCCACACCGTCGGCGCCTGGTACAGCATCAGCACGCCCGCGTCGAAGGTGCCGCTGAAGTCGGGACGGACGCGCGCGCGGAGCGTCGCCGGGGCCGTGACCGGCGTCAGCCAGGCGGGCGCGTCGCCCTTGAGCGTGTCGCCCGCCGGGTCGTTGAAGAAGTCGGTCCGGGCCGGCGCCTCGAGCGTCAACTCGGTGGGGTTCGGGTTCGACCAGCGTGACGCCGGGACGAGCCAGGCGGCGTCGGTGGTGAAGCCCTGGAGGCGGGGTGCCGGTGGGTGGTCCATGGGCCCATGGTACGGCGCGACACGCCCTGCGGCCTCGGGTACGCTGGACGTCTCGACAGGAGCGAGGTGGAGATGCGCTCGCCGTGAACGAGCCCGTAGGCCAGGCCGACCCGAACGCACGGGTGCGCGCCGCGCTGGCGTCAGCGCGCCGGCAACTGCTCGACCTCACCTTCC
Organism: Trueperaceae bacterium; assembly: GCA_007130445.1. GTDB lineage: Bacteria > Deinococcota > Deinococci > Deinococcales > Trueperaceae > CSSed10-48. Next base: position 15,105 of record SLSM01000191.1, read on the forward strand.
GCAACCGCTTCCTCCACCAGCGACTGTTGCGTGCCCGGGGCGTGCTCGTCGAGGGAGACGCCGCGGCGCGCGTGGCGAGGCTGCTGCTCGAGCGCGACGTGCCGCTCACGTTCGTCACGCGCGAGGCGGCCGAACGGCGCCGCGCCATGCGGCTCGAGGCCGAGGGCGCGCCTGAGGGTGCGCCTGCCGGCGACGCCGGCGACGCCGGCGACGCCGGGGACGCCGTGGACGCCGGCGCCGACCCCGCTGCGCTGCCGCTGCGCCACGCGCTCGACGAGCGCGTGCTGATCGCCGCCCACGACCGCGACGACCTCGAGCGGCGCCTGATCGCCACGCGGAAGACGGCGCAGACGCTCGTCGAGGAGCGCGGCGTCAACACGCTGTTCGTCGCCCTCGGCACGCTGCACTGGACCGAGCCCGAGGCCAGCGACGTGGAGCGCGTGGCCCCGCTGTTCCTGGTGCCGGTGACGCTCGAGCCGGCCGGTGTCGCGCATGGCGCCCGCCTGCGCTTCGACGGCGAGGACCCGCAGGGGAACCCGACGCTGCGCGAACGCCTGTCGCACGACGGCATCGACCTGCCGCTCCCCGGCGACGACGAGGCCCTGGCGGACTACCTGCACCGCGTCGAGGTGGCCGTGGCCGGGCGCGACGGCTGGCGCGTGGACCGCTCGCACGTGTCGCTCGGCTTCTACTCCTTCACGCGCTACCTGATGTACCTCGACCTCGACGAGACGCGCTGGCCCGATCCCGAGGCGGTCGTGGCGCATCCCGTGGTGGGCGCCGCCATCGCGAACGGCTTCGAGCGTGAGCCGGCGCTGCTCGACCCCCACGTCCGGCTCGACGACCAGGGCGCGTACGCAAGGCTGCAGCACGTGCTCGAGGCGGACGGATCGCAAGCCGAGGCGATCGTCGAGGCCCTCGAGCGAACCGCCCTGGTGGTGCAGGGACCGCCCGGCACGGGCAAGTCGCAGACCATCGCCAACCTGCTCGCCGAGGCCCTGGGCCGCGGTCGGCGGGTGCTCTTCGTCGCCGAGAAGAAGGCCGCCCTCGACGTGGTGAAGCGTCGCCTCGACGCGGTCGGCCTGGGCGACGCCGCCCTCGAGCTCCACTCGTACAAGGCCACGCGGTCCGCCGTGGTCGCCGACCTGCGGCGCACCGTCGAGCTCGGTCGCCCGCGCGTCGCCGACGCCACGGCCGAGCGCGCGCGATTGGCACGGGCCCGCGACGCGCTGAACGCCTACGTCGACGCGCTGCACGCACCGATCGGGGCCACGGGAGCGACCCCCTACCGCCTGATCGGCCGCGCGGCGGCTGCGCCGGATCTCGAGCCGATCGCGCCCGACGCCGTCGGCATCGACGCGTCGCCCGAGCGCGACCCTGCGACCCTCGAGGCGCTGTTCGCCTACGCACGCGCCGTCGAGGTGTGGGCCGCGGAGGAGGGCGAGCCCGGCGCGCACCCCTTCCGTCACGTCCGACTCGACACGGTGTCTCCCGTGCTGGAGCGCCGCGTGCACGATGCCGTCGATGCGGCGCTCGACGCCCTCGACGCGCTGGACGCCTCGCTCGAGCCGCTGCTGGGGCGGCCCTTCGCCGACGCGCCGCCGACGCTCGCCGCCGCG
>SLSM01000069.1 GCA_007130445.1 Trueperaceae bacterium
CGAGGATAGCGACGACCGCGGTCGCGGCCAACGCCCGCGCCAACTGCCCCAAGGCGCTGCCGATGAAGCGCGTGTCGCCGATCACGGCCACCACGCCGATGTCGAAGGGCGCGAGCGCCACCTGCACGGGTGTCTCCGCCAGCGTCCCGCGCCAGGCATCGCCGTCGGGGCGCCGCCGTGCGGCGCTGACCACGTCGCTCGGCAACGCCGCGTCCGTGGCCTCGAAGCGCGGCACCGAGGCGATCAGGAGCTGACCGAGCGGGTCGTAGAGCTGCACCGTGACGCCGCCGGTGGGCCCGACGAGCAGGTCGCGGGCGCTCCCGGCCAGGCCGACGCGGTACAGCGTCGCCACGCGGTCGGCATCGCGAGCCAGCGCGCTCTGCAGGTCGCCCTGGAGGCTGTTGCGGACCACCACGAAGGCGGCGATGGAGGCGTTCACCGACAGGAGCGCGATCGCCGTGCCCGCGAGCAGGGCGCCACGCCACCTGAGCGGCAGGCTACGGCGCCGACGGCGCGGCACGCTCACCCCTTGATGGCGTAACCGACGCCGCGCACGGTACGGATCACGCCGTAGCCGCCGGCCTCGCGCAGCTTGCTGCGGATGTTGGCCACGTGCACGTCGACGACGTTCGAGCTCGGCGGCAGGTCGCCGCCCCACACGTTCATCTCGATCTCGCGCCGGCTGTACACCCGGCCCGGCTGCCCGGCGAGGTACTGCAAGAGCTCGAACTCGCGCGGCGACAAGCGCACCTCGTCCTCGCCCCACGCGACGTGGCGACGCACGGCGTCGATCGTCAGGTCGCCGATGCGCGTGGGGCCGCCGCCGCCGTGCTTGCGGAGCTGGACCCCGACCCGGGCCAGCAACTCCTGGACGTGGAACGGCTTGGCGAGGTAGTCGTCGGCGCCGGCGTTCAGCAGCGTCACCTTCGTCTCGACCTCGTCGGCCGCCGTGAGGATGATGATCGGGGTCGGGTCGGTGCGCCGGACGCGCCGCGCGATCTCCGTTCCGGACACGTCCGGGAGTCCGAGATCCAGGATGATCAGGTCGGGGCGATCCTCCCTGATGGCGGCCAGGCCGCGCATGCCGCTGTCGAAGCAGGAGACGCGATACCCCGCGTCCTCGAGCTCCAGCCGCAGCAGGCGGCTGATGTCGACGTCGTCCTCGACGATCAGCACGTGCTTGCTCATCGCGTCCTCCGGGTGATCATCACGAGCGTGATGCCGTGCTCCTCGAGCAACCAGGTGCGCAGCGAGAGCGGCTCGTCGAGGTCGCCGACGCGCAGCAGGATGTCGGCGCGATCCTCCGCCACGTGCCCGTACAACGCCGTGCCGCCTGCGAGCGCGAGGGCGATCTCGGTGTCGTCGGCGTCGGGCCCGAACACCAGCAGGCGCACCTCCGTGCCCACGTCGAGCGGCAGGTCGATCATCAGGTTGCCGTCTTCGACGCGGCCGCTGGAGTACAGCGTCAACAGGTCGGGCGACACCACGCGCAGCTCCGTCCCGGCCGCGAAGGTCGGGAGGTCGGCCAAGCTCACGCCCAGCAAGAAGCCGAAGAGGACCAGGTCGCCCACGCGGCCCATGCTAGCAGCGCCCCGGTGAAGCGCGCGCCCGCAGCGGGCGTCGACCGTTCAGTCTCCGTTCATGCAGCGGCTCATGCAGCGTCGCCGATCCGCCTGGGGCGGCGGGTCGCCAGGAGGGTGGAGCGCCGTTCGTGAGCGATTCCGCGTCGGATCCGCCGCGGATGCGTCAGACTACGTTCGACGTAGAATCGAGACGAGGTCACGCGGATGCCACGATCCCCGCACGCGACAAGCGACAGCACGAACGTCTTACGACCGGTCGCCGCCCTGGCGCTGTTGGCGCTGATCCTGGCAGCGGTCGCCGCCCTCGCGCCGGTGGCACAAGCGCAGGTGTTCAGCGCCACGCGCTACCTCGAGGAGTGTTTGCGCTTCGAGGCCGGCGGCGACCTCTCGACCGCCCGCCAGAGCTGCCTGAACGCACTGCAGGCCGATCCGCGCTCGCTGCAGGCCGAGTTGGCCCTTGCGCGCATCGACGCCGCCCTCGGCGAACTCGGCGCCGCCGAGACGCGCCTGAACCGCATCCGCGCGCAGATCGGTACCGCCGAGCCGACCGTCCTGCTGGCCGAAGTCACGTTCGCCGGCGACCGCTTCGAGGAGGCCTTCGGGCACCTCGCCAGAGCGCGCAGCGAGTTGGCGGCGAGCCCCGACTCGGCGCTCACGGCCCGCGTCGCGTTCCTGCAGGGCCGCCTCGCGGCGCGCGAGGGTCGACTCGACGACGCCCTCGGGTACTACGCCGAGGCGATCAGCTTCGATCCCCTCAACGTCACATACCGCCTCGTCGACGCCGAGCTGCGCTTCCGGGTCGGCGACGTCGACGGCGCCTCACGCCAACTCGCGGCGTACGAGGCGATCTCCGGTGACGTCCGCAACGCCGACGTCAAGTCGCTGCAGGGACGCCTGCTGTGGGCCGACGGGGCGATTCCCGCCGCCACGGACCGCATCGAGACGGCGCTGGCGCTGCGCGGCTTGCGCGACAGCGGCGCCCAGGCCGACGACCTGCGCGTGTTGGCGCTGCTGTACTACGCCCAGGGCGACTTCGACAGCGGCGGCATCGCGCTGCGCGAGGCCTCGCGCCGCGGCAACCTGCTCGGCCAGGCCACCACCAACGCGACGCTGTGGGTCCTGGCGCTGCTGGTCCTGCTGGGCGTGGTGCTGGTCGCCGAATCGCGACGCGCAGGCATCTCACCCGACCCCACTGCCGAACCGCCGCCGTGGACGATGGGCGAGGCGTACGTCACGCTGATCGCCGCGGCACTCATCGGCCTGGCCGTGTCGCTGTTGTACTCAGCGCTCCTCCAGAACAACCTGCTGGCGCTCTTCACGCCGCTGCAGCAGCAGGACGCCCTCGCGGTGTACCTGATTACGTTCGCCCTCGTTGCCGCCCTGCTCGCCTGGAGGCGGGTGCGCAGGGCAGGCTTCGATCCCAGCGCGACGCTCCTCGGTCCCTCGGGCTCGGCGTTCTCGGGCATCCTGCTGGGCCTCGGCCTCGCGGCGGTGGTGCTGGCGTACCTGGCGTTCGTGCCGCGCGGCGGGGTGTTCGGATCGTTCCTCTTCGACCTCGCTCGCCCCACCCCGCTCGTGGTGGCCGCCTTGGCGCTGGTGCCCTTGGCCGAACTCGCGTTCCGCGGCCTGCTGCAGCCGAGCCTGCGCCGCCGCTACGGCGACGGGACCTCCATCGCGGTCGTGGCCCTCGTGTGGGCCATCGCCTACGGCACGCCGGTCCTCGCCCTGGTCGTCGCCGGTGTCGGCCTGGCGGAGGGCACGCGCCGCGCGCCCGGCGCCCTCGTGGCGACGCTTGCCGTCTTGGTCGGCTGGCTGACGCTGCTCGCGTGTGCGGTCGCGCTGCCTCAGGTGCGCGGGTTGTTCTTGCTCTGACGCGACGGCTCGGCCTCGCGCGCCCTCGGGCGTAGCGGCGGTCGGCGCGCTGCGTCACGCTCGCGCGCCGCTCGAAGGTCGGCGAGCGGGTAGGTCGTGCCGCGCCACTCGACCCGGCCGCTCGAGAGCGTGGCGAACGTCGAACGCAGCAGGGCCCATACGAGCGCCGACACGCTGACGGGATGCAAGAGGGCGTACCAGGCGGGCGTGTCCGAGCGCCGCCCGTACCAGGCGTACACCATCGTCACCACCAGGACCACGGCGACGCCCGCGGCGCGCGCCGCCCCGGAGCCCACCAGCGCGACGGCGAACGGCAGCACGTGCGTGGCCAACAAGCCCAGGCTGACGAGCACCACCAGCGGCACCGAGAAGCGCAGCCCGGCGAAGGCGTTCTTCTCCAGCCCGCGCAACGCATCACCGAGGGTGGGGTACCAGGTGACCGAGGCGAGCGTGGGGCCGAACGCGACCAGCGACGAGCCGCCAGAGCGCTTGACGCTCGCGGCCAGGGCGAGGTCGTCGTCGGGCCGCATGCGCACGGCCTCGTGCCCTCCCGAGCGCTCGTAGGCGCTGCGCCGGTACAGACCGAAGGCGCCGATGCCCAGAGTGGTCGGGGTGCGCGGGTCGGGTGCGCGCCAGGGGCGCAGCAACACGGTCAACAGGAGCGCGAAGGCCGCCTCGAACGCGAGCACCAGATGCCCCGCCCACCCCCGCGGGGCGTCGAAGCGAGGCAGCAACGCCAGGTGGTCCGCGCCGGCACGCAGCGCCGCGGCCATCGCCGTGCGCAGCGCCGTGGGGGCCATGCGCACGTCGGCATCGACGAACAGCAGCCATGTACCGCTGCCGAGCGCCGCGCCGCGGGCCTGCGCGTGGACCTTACCCAACCACCCGTCGGGCAACTCGTCCAACCGCAGGAAACGCACGCTCGGCGCTCCGGCGCCGCGCTCCTCGTGCGCTGCGTGCGCCGCTTCGACCACGGCGAGCGTGCCGTCGCGCGACCGGTCGTCCACGATCACGATCTCGAGCGCCTCGTAGTCCTGCGCCAACCAGGTGCGCAGCGCGGCCGCGATCGTCTCCGCCTCGTCGCGCGCGGCCACCACCAGGGTGACCGCCGGCCAACCGCCCGGGTGCGCACCCCCGGTCCGATCCTCGGACGCCGTCAGGCAGGGCATACGCCGCATCCCCCACCACCACCACGCGGCCAGGCCGAGCCAGGCGGCGAGCGCGATCCAGGTGAGCGTCCCCACGGCCTCCATGCC
>SLSM01000309.1 GCA_007130445.1 Trueperaceae bacterium
CTCCGCCTACGTCGACAAGGTGACCACGCCCGAGGCGTTCGTGCGCGTCGGGCAGCGCTTCCTGCGCCGCGCCGACCGCCTCATCGTGCAGCAGTACATGCCGAGCCAGTTCGATTGGCGCGTGATCACGCTCCACGGCCGCGTGCTCGCGGTGGTCCAGTACCGCTTCGCGACGGACACGTGGCGGACGATGGACCGCGCCGCCGACGGGCAAGCGTCGTCGACGCTGTGCCTCGCGCGGGACGAGGCCCCGGCCGGCCTCCTCGCCACCGCTCGCGCCGCCGCCGCTGCGATCGGCGACAGTCTCTACGGCGTCGACCTCAAGGAGATCGACGGCGCCTACGTGGTGATCGAGGTGAACGACAACCCGACCATCGCCGCGACCGAGGAGGACCAGGCCAACCCGGAGATCTACTCGGAGATCGTGCGCTACTTGGTGGACGGGGAGGCGGCCTTCGGCGATCGCGTCGCCTGAGACCCCCTTCCGCCGCGACGCGCGGGACCCACCAACACCATCGCCCGGTGGCGCGCGCGCCCGTAGCGTGCGAGGGCCGCGAACTGCCGACGTGGCAACGGCAGGTGCAGCGCGTCAGCGCGCTGCCTGCCCTCGGGCACCAGCGGGTCGTGCACGTAGAGGTAGTCGTCGTCCCAGCCGGTCACGACCACCCAGTGCGGCACCTTCTCGGCGTGGAAGCGCCAGCCGGAGACCAGCACGATCGGCACCACGCCGGCCTGCAGCTGCGCGACCACGTCGCGCTCCCCGAACTCGCCGATCCGCACGGCCTCGGGGTCGTCGGCGAGCGCCGCGACGAACGCGCGATGCGACAACGCGATCACGGTCTTCTTCTCGTCTTGGCGCACGCTGTCGAGGAACGGCACGGCGTCGTCGCCGGTCCACACGCGCGCGCGCACGCCGCGACGGCGGGCCGCCACCGCCAGCCCGTGCGCCGACGTGCCGCCGTGTCCGGTCAGCATGAACACCGTCGTGGCCTCCCGCCACAGCGCCACCTCTTCGGCCTGCGAGAAGGGCGTCGTCCAGCCGACGGCCCGCATCGCCATCATCAGCGCCGCCGGACCGCAGGTGAAGTCGAGGCTCTGCGGGTAGTACGGCACGGGCAGCAGGTGCGCGCGCGCGGCCGCGAAGCGCTTGCGAAGGCGCAGCGCGCTGCTGTCGTCCTCGTAGTACCCGTGGGTGGTCCCGACGACCTCGTACCCTCTGGCCTCGTAGAGACCGATCGCGGCTCGGTTGTCGGTGCGCACCTCGAGCCGCATCGCCACCGCGCCGCGCAGGCGCGCCGCGCTCTCGGCCTGGTCGAGCAGCGCACCCGCGATGCCACGGCCGCGCGAGGCGGGAGCGACCACGATGCTGTAGAGGCGCGCCGTGTCGAAACCGCGGCGGTACAACACGATCGCGTCGCCGACGACGCTGCCCGCCTCCTCGGCGACCCACACCTCGGCGCTGTCGGACGTGACGAACCGTGTCAGGGACGCTCGCCCGAGCGCGTCGCCGGGGAAGTACGCCTCGAGGGCGAGCAGCGCAGGCAGATCGGGGCGTTCCGCAGCGCGCACGCGCACGCTCCCTGCCACGCGCTCACGCGGGCGTGCGTTCCCTGCCGCCCCGGGCTGGGTCAATCGCGGCCCGCCAGCGCCTCCTCGAGCGCCGGCACCACCTCGAGCACGTCACCGACGATGCCGTAGTCCGCGACCTTGAAGATCGGCGCGTCAGCGTCCTTGTTCACGGCCACGATCACGCGCGATCGGTTCATGCCCGAGAGGTGCTGGACGGCGCCCGACACGGCCAGGGCGAGATAGAGCGACGGGGCGACGGCCTTGCCGGTCTGGCCGATCTGCTCGCCGTACGGCCGCCAACCGGCGTCGACCACCGCGCGGGTTGCCCCGACGCCGGCCCCGAGCCGGTCCGCGAGCCCCACCACGTGCCGCTCGAAGGCCTCGCTCGAACCGAAGCCGCGCCCGCCGCACACGACGACGTCGGCCTCTTCCAGGGCCACGCGGCCCTTCGCGGCGGCCTGGCGGGGTCCCGGCTCCAGGCGACGGTCGTCGTCGCTGAACGGGACGTCCAGCCGGTGGACCTCGCCGGTCGTGTCGGCGAGGGGCGCCACCGCGATGGCGCCGAGCTTGACGCTCACCACCACGCGCTCGGCCTCGGTCCGGACCGCCGCGCTGACGCGTGCCAGGTACGTCGGCCGCTGCGCGACGACGGCCGTGCCCTCGAACGACACGTCGGTGACGTCCTCGAGGTACGCGCCTCCTAGGCGCATCGCCACGCGCGGCCCGTACGACTGCCCCGAGCGCGAGCCGGGCACCAGCACGACGCGCGCCCCGAGCGCCTCGGCGGCATGGACGACGGCCCTCGTGGTCATCTCCGAGCGCATCGGTTCGAGGGCCGGGTCGGCGACCACGTGCACGTCGGGGACGAACCCGGCGAGCTCGGTCGCGACGGACGACGCGTCCGCGCCGATCACGAGAGCGGCCAGTGGCGCGCCGGTCGCCGCGGCGAGCGTGCGGCCGGCGGCCACGAGTTCGAACGCGCTCTTGCGCGCGGCGCCGTGCGCGTGCTCGGCGACGATCAGGATCATCGTCCCTCCTCCCGGAGGACCTTCGCCTCGTCGCGCAAGCGACGCACCAGCTCGCCGGCCGCGCTGCGGGCGTCTCCATCGAGCATGACGCGTCGGCGCTCGCGCTCCGTGCCGGCGTGTCCGGTGACCACCATGCGGTCCTGGCCGACGTCGGCGGCGCGGGTATCGAGCGTCTTGCGCCTGGCCTTCATGATGTTGGGCAGGGTCGGGTAGCGCGGTTCGTTCAGGCCCTGTTGCGTGGTGACCACCACCGGCAACCGGCCGCGCAGCGTCTCGCTCCCGTCGTCGACGTCATGGACGGCCTCGAACGCGTCACCATCGAGATCGAACGCGGTGGTCCAGTCGACGTGGGCCCATCCCAGCGCCTCGGCCAGCGCGGGCCCCAGCGCCGCGCTGTCCCAGTCCGCTTGCTTCCCGCCCACGAACACCAGGTCCGCGGCCTCCTCGCGCACGACATCGGCGAGCGCCAGCGCGACCGTGAGCGGGTCGTGGAAGGCGTCGCCCTCGAGCAGGACGGCACGGTCGGCGCCCATGGCCAACGCGGTCCGCACGGCCTGGTCGGTCGCCGCCGGTCCGTAGCCCACCGCGACGATCTCCGCGTCGACACCGGACTCGCGCACGCGCAGCGCGGCTTCGACGCCGTACTCGTCCATGCCGTCGAGGACGTAGGTGGCGCCCGTCAGGTCGAGGGATCCGTGTTGCACTCGCACCCGCGACTCCGCGTCGGGCACCTGCTTCAAGATGGTCAGGATCTTCATGCGTCCTCCAGCGTGCGGCGCGCACGGCGCTCTGCACGGCGACGACGCATTATCGCACGAGGGAGCGCGCGATCACGAGGCGCATCACCTCGTTGGTCCCCTCGTAGATCTGGTTGAGCTTGACGTCGCGAAGCAGCTTCGCCACGGGGTACTCGTCGACGTACCCATAACCACCGTGGACGTGCAGTGCCTCGTTCGCGGTCGCGAACGCTGCGTCGCTGGCGTAACACTTGGCGATGGCCGACGCCGCGGCGTCGGGTCGTCCCTGATCGACCAGCCAGGCGGCGCGCCAGGTGGCCAAGCGGGCCGTCTCGACGTTGATCGCCATGTCGGCGAGCTTGAACTGGATGGCCTGGAGCCGGTTGATGGGCGCACCGAACGCTTGGCGCTCCGCGGCGTACCGCGCGGCCTCGTCCAACGCCCGCCGTGCGACACCGACGGAGCCTGCAGCCACCGGGATGCGCGTCCGGTCGAGCGTTCGCATGGCGAGGGCGAAGCCGTCGCCCACCTCTCCGAGCACGTTGGCGCGCGGTACGCGCACGCCATCGAGCACCAGTTCCGCCGTCGGTGCACAGCGCTGGCCGAGCTTGCCGTGGATCGGCTGGGCCCGGAGGCCGGGCGTGCCCCGTTCCACGACCACCGCGACGACGCCGCGATGCCCGGCGCTCGGGTCGGCCGTCGCGAACACCACGACCCACTCGGCCTCGGCGCCGTTGGAGATCCACATCTTGCTGCCGTCGAGCACGATCTCGTCGCCCTCGATGCGGGCGCGGGTGCGCAGCGCCGCCGCGTCGGAGCCGTTGTCGGGTTCGGAGAGCGCGAACGCGGCGAGGCGCGGACCCTCGGTCAGCGGGCGGAGGAAGCGCGCCTGCTGCTCGCTTGTGCCTTTGATCACGACCGGCGTGACACCCAGGTCCGACGCCATGAGGATGGTGTAGAAGCCCATGCACGCGTAGGCGAGTTCCTCGGCGACGAGCGCCTCGTCGAGCATCGCGAGGCCCAGGCCTCCGTGCTCCGTCGGTACCCCGACGTTGAGGAGACCGAGGTCCGCCGCGGCAGCGACCGTGTCGGCCGGGTAGGTCGCGTCGCGGTCCCACGCCGCGGCGTGCGGCATCACCTCGTCGCGCGCGAAGCGCTGCGCCAGGTCGCGGATCTGCCGTTGTTCGGGGCTGAGTTCGAAGTCGATCACCGTAGCCTCCGGTGGTCCGTCACCGCCCGCGGCCGCGATCTCGGTACAACTGGCGGCCGATGACGATGCGCTGGATCTCGCTGGTCCCCTCGTAGATGCGGGTGACGCGGGCGTCGCGGTAGTAACGCTCGACCGGGTAGTCGCGGCTGTAGCCGTACC
>SLSM01000168.1 GCA_007130445.1 Trueperaceae bacterium
CCGCCGATGCTGATCACCTTCTTCGCCGCCAGGCAGATCATCCAAGGGGTCGCGGCCGGCGCTGTCAAGGGCTAGTCCGACACCGAAGGGACACCATGCACCGTCCGATGTTGCAACTCGCGCTCGACACCTTCGACCTCCCCTCGGCGCTCGCGCCGATGCAAGTTGCTCGCGACCACATCGACGTGGTGGAGGCCGGCACCATCCTCTGCTACGCCGAGGGCATGCACGCCGTGCGCGCCCTGCGCGCGCTCTACCCCGACAAGATCCTGCTCGCCGACGTGCGCATCGCCGAGGCCGGCAGCATCATCGCCAAGCTCGCCTTCGACGCCGGCGCCGACTGGGTCACGGTGGTCAGCGGCGCCACCCCCGCCACCATGGAGGTGGTGCTGACCGAGGCGCGCAAGCGCGGCGGCGACGTGCAACTCGAGCTGATCGACGGCTGGACCTGGGAGCAGGCCGCGGCTTGGCGCAAGCTCGGCATCGAGCAGGTGATCGCACACCGCAGCCGCGACGGCGAGGCCCTCGGCGACCTGAGCTGGAAGCCCGGCGACTTCGACGAGATGCGCCGCCTGGCCGACCTCGGCTTCAAGGTCACGGTGGCGGGTGGCGTCGAGGTGGCCGACCTGCCCCTGTTCGCCGACGTCCCGATCCACGTGTTCACGGTGGGACGCGCGATCCGCTCCGCAGCCGACCCTGCCGCCGCGGCCGCCGACTTCCAGGAGGCCATCGCGGCGACGTACGGCGCAGAGGCCCTCTAGGTGCGCACACCTCGCCTCGGGGTGTACGAGAAGGCCCTCCCGACGACGCTCGGCTGGCCCGACCGACTGGCGCTGGCCAAGGAGCTCGGCTTCGACTACCTCGAGCTGTCGATCGACGAGAGCGAGGCGCGGCTCGCGCGGCTCGACACCGCGTCGCCCGAGCGCGTGGCGATCCTCGCCGCCGTTCGGGGCAGCGGCGTCCCGGTGTTCAGCATCTGTCTCAGCGCCCACCGCCGCTACGCCCTCGGCAGCGCCGACCCGGCCATCCGGCGGCGCGCGCACGAGGTCTTCGTCGCCGCGATCGACCTCGCCGCCGAGCTGGGGGTCCGTGTGGTTCAGGTTGCCGGGTACTACGTCTACTACGAAGACGAGTCGCCCGAGAGCGTCGAGCGCTACGTCGAGGGCCTCGCCCGCGGTGTGGACCACGCCGCCCGCGCCGGCGTGATGCTCGGCATCGAGAACATGGACACCGTCGGCATCGCGTCGCTCGAAGCCGGGCTCGCCATCGTCGAGCGCATCGGATCCCCCTGGCTGCAGCTCTACCCCGACGTCGGCAACCTGATCGAGCGCGGCCGCGACCTGCTGCACGAGCTCGCCCTGGCGCGGGGCCGCATGGTGGCGCTGCACGTCAAGGACACCCGGCCCGGCGAACCGCGACGGGTCCCCTTCGGCGAGGGCGTCGTGCCCTATGCCGACGCATTCGCCCGGCTCGCCGCGGATGGTTACGCCGGGCCGGTGCTCGTCGAGATGTGGAACGATGACGCGCCCGACTCCGTGCAGCAGCTCGCGGCGGCGAAGGGGTGGGTGCTCGAGCGCATGCTCGAGGGCGGCCTCGCCACGGAAGGGCCGGTCGCATGAGGCTGGTGGCGTCGCGCGACACCGTCTGCCGCGCGAACCGCGCGCGGGCGCCACGGCACGCGTCGTGGGACGATGGACGCGAGCCGGAACGAATGCGGGCCCCGCGGCTCGCGTGACGAGGAGGACCGAGAACCGATGCCCCGCTTCGACCTGACCACCCTCGGCGAGGGGCAACTCCGCCTCTGCGTGCCGGCCGGTACGCGCCTCGAGCGCGCGGATCGCTTCGATGCCTACGTCTCGGGCACGGAGGGCAACGTCGCCTCCACGCTCGCGCGCCTGGGCCGCGCCACCGGTTGGGTGAGCGCCCTGCCCGATTCGCCCCTGGGTCGGCGCGTCACGAACGAGTACCGCCTGGCCGGCGTCGACCTCGACGCCGTGCGCTGGGCGGAGGGGCGCCTTGCCACCTACTACGTCGAGTACGCGGTGCCGCCACGCTCCATCCAGGTGTGGTTCGACCGGCGCGACTCATGCTTCACCGCGCTCACGAGTGACCGGGTCGACTGGTCCTACCTGCTCGACACCCGCATGCTCCACCTGACCGGCATCACGCTGGCGCTGCCAGGTCCGCAGGCCCTGGTGCTCGAGGCTGCGGAGCGAGCGCGTGCGGCCGGTGTGCCGATCAGCTTCGACATGAACTACCGGGCGCGTCTGTGGTCGCCCGACGAAGCGCGGCGGGTCGTGCTGCCGCTTCTCCGCCACGTCGACGTGCTGTGCTGCAGCCTCGGCGACGCGACCACGGTGCTGGGCGTGGCGCCAGGAGCGCCTGAGGACGTGCTGCGTGCGATCGCCGCGTTGACCGATGCTCGCTTCGTGGTGATGTCGATGGGCGCGGACGGCGCGCTGGGCTGGGACCGTGGCGAGGACGCCACGGTGCACGTGAGCGCTCGCGAGGTCGTGATCCTCGACCGCATAGGTGCTGGCGACGCGATGGTGGCGGGCGTGCTGCATGGCGTGCTCGCCGGCGACTTCGCGCGCGGCCTGCGCTACGGTGCGGTGTGCGCGGCGCTCGCGCTCGGGACGTTCGGCGACCAGCTGATCGTCGACGCCGCCGAGCTCGAGCGCTTGGTCGACGCGTCGGGACCGATGATCGAGCGCTGATCTCGGGTGCTCTGAGGCGCCTCCGCTCGGGCGACGTGGAGACGGTGGGCGGCGAAGCCGTGCACGAAGGCGTCGAGGGTCGGGAGCGCGTGCACGGTGAGCGCGTCAGCGAATTCGGCGCGGCGGCAGCTTCGGCCTCTGGCTCAGGTCTTCGCTGCCCACTGCACCCGCGTGGCCGGGTTGATGAACAGGTAGAAGATCGCGAGCGCTGCGCTCACGATCAGGACGGTGATGTACGTGATCAGGTGGGGCAGCTTCTCGGGACGGACGCTCTGGAGCATCAGCACGAAGGGCACGATCAGGACGAGGTCGTAGGCCAAGAAGCCTGCCAACTGACCGCCAGCGTTCTGCCAGCGCGGGCGGATCACCCCGTACGCGAAGTAGGTCGCCGCACCCAGGAACATCCAGCCGTAGATGATCCGCCCGCTCAGGTTGACATCCCAGGGCAGCACGTTGGGTGCCTTGAGCACGAGTTGGCCGCCCACGATGATCAGCAGCACCACGAACACCCCGAACATCCACCGCAGCGGGCGCGGCGTTGGGCGGGTATCGCGGAACGGAATCCGACTGGTATATGCCAGCATCGCCACACCGAAGGCGGCCAACACCATCGCACCCATGCTGAACTCCCGCAGGCTGCGGCTCCATTCGCTCATCTGATAGGTGAAGATCGCCACCGGGATGAAGATCGCTGCGTAATCGAGGAAGACGCCCGCCAGCGCGCCATCCTCACGATGGAGCAGGCACCACAGCGTCGAGGCGACCGCCGCGGCCAAGATCGAACCGATGAAGATATACGTGGTCGCGTTGGTGTAGGGCAGTGGCCACCGACTGATGACCGGTGGCCACTGGAAGATGAACCCCAACGCAAGGATGGCCTTGACGCCACACAAGGCGTACATGAACGCGCGCAGAGAACGGTGCATGAGGACGTCCCTCTCTTCTCGAGGTATCGAGCCATACCAGCCGTGTTGCCGGGTTCGTTCTTGGAGCGTGACCGTGGACCCGACCTGCGGCCCGCCGAGTGTCATCCGCGTACCGGTCCACCTCACCCAGCGCGACGCTGCTGCAGTGGAGCAGGACCATGTCCATGCCGCCGGTCGCGGCCGCGAACACCTCGGCCTCGGCACGAGACGACACCGGCTACCATGCGTGTACGACCTCGAAGCCGAGCACCGAAGCCTGCTGCGGGAGCGCCCCGAGCGAGCGCTCGACGACGCGGTGCTCCGCTGCCAGGTACGACCGGCGCTGGGAGCTGACGAAGGCGCTCCACGGACCTACTCGTTGACGCATGCACCACCCGGGCCCTTCACCACGAGATCTCAACTGCATAAGTATGTCGGGAAGGCTATAACGCCATGGCGTTCCATGGCAAGCGTCGAGCGGATCGGGACCGCTCGATGCCGGTGGGCGATCGGACCCGAGTGGTTCCGACCACCACCTGGAAGACTCAGCAGCCCGGCGAACCACGTCATGCCCAACGACAGAGCCGGCTCGACGCGGTGGTCGGTGTGGCAGGCATCGTATCGGCAACGGAAGGTGTCACCTGTTGGTCCGTCGCACCGGTCGAAGGCAACGCCGCTGGCACCCGCACGCGATCGGCGTCTCGCCGCTCGGTGCGCTCGAGCGCCCACGGCGTGACGGCGGGACGCACACCGGCCACTCGTCGCGCACGCGCGTCACGCTACGGAGCGACCCGCTGCGCGCAGCCGGAAGGTGCTCATCGGACCACGAGCGTACTCGGCCCGCGTCGGGCGTCGCCCCTACGGACCGCCCGCCAACCGCACCCGCAGCGCCTCGTCGAAGAACTCGACGGCTCGGAGCGTGTACAGGGCAGGATCGTGGTCGAAGGCACCGGCGTGCCCCACGCCCTCGAGCAGCCACACGCCCGCCCACGGCGCGGCGTTGGCGAGCACCTGCGCCTGGCCGACGGGGATCAGGCGGTCGCTGC
>SLSM01000257.1 GCA_007130445.1 Trueperaceae bacterium
CGCATCGACGGCGCCAACGTGCTCACGCTCGGGCTGCGCGTGGTGGCCCCGCTGCTGCGCCCCTACCTGCTGGCGTCGCTGGTGCTCACCTTCCTCGCTGCGCTCGGCAACTTCGGCATCCAGGCGCTGCTGGGGATACCCGCCCGCTTCATCACGCTGCCGACGCTGATCTACCAGCGCATCACCAGCTTCTCGGCGGGCGGCTTCGCGCAGGCCGCCGCGCTGGCGCTCCTGATGGCCATCCCGGCGCTGTTCGTGTTGTGGCTCCAGGTGCGGCTCAACCGGCGCAGCGACGCGGTCGAGTCGCAGCTCGACACGCCGATGCGCTACCCGCTCGGCCGCTGGCGCTGGCCCGCGGCGGCGCTCGCCTGGACCCTCCTGGGCGGGTTCGTGACCCTGGGCCCGTTCGTGTCGATGCTGCTGACCGCGCTCACCCGCGCGTACGGCTTGCCCCCGCGGCTCGAGCACCTCGACCTGCGCCACTTCACGTTCGTGCTCACCCAGCTCGACGCGTTCCCGCGCGCGCTGCAGCACAGCCTGCTGCTCGCCGGCGGCGCGGCCGTCATCGCGGCGCTGATGGCGCTGGCGCTCGGCTACGTGCTCACGCGCTCGGGCCAGCGCGGCATCCCGCTGCAGTTGCTGGTCGATCTCCCCTACGCCCTGCCCGGCATCGTCTTCGCGCTGGCGTTGGTGCTCACGTGGCTGCAGCCGCCCATCCCGGGGTTGCGCCTGTACGGCACCGTCTGGCTGCTCCTGCTCGCATACGTCGGTCACTACCTGGCCTTCGCGCTGCAGCCCCTCGGCGCCGCCTGGCGGCAGATCGACCCGAGCCTGGAAGAGGCGGGACGCATCGACGGTGCCGGCACCCTGCAGGTGATGCGGCACGTGCTGCTGCCGATCATGGCGCCCACCGTGCTGGTGGCGGCGTTGCTGGTGTTCCTCAACGCCTTCTCGGAGCTCTCCATCTCGGCACTCCTGGCCGGCTCGCGCGCCGAGACGCTGGGCTGGCTCGTCTTCGGCCTCGAGCAGGCCGGCAACACCAACCAGGCGGCCGCGCTCTCGGTGGTGCTCGTGGCGGTGCTCGGCGTGTTGGGGCTGGTCGCGGCGGGCGTGCGGCGCTGGGCGCGCGCGAGCGTCGGACCGGCGCCGCCGTGAGGCGCGGTCGCTCGCGATCCCGATCGTCGCTGCGACGGCGCGGCGTTCAGGCGGGAGCGAGGAGCGTCCAGGCCACGACGGCGAGCGCGAGGAGCAGCGCCAATGCCGCGCGCAGGCGGGGCGGTCGCGTACGACGGTGACGGTTCCGGCCGAGGATCAGGCGTGGTGGTTCGGGATGCGGCCGCTCCCACGGCAAGAGCGCGACCACCAGCGCGGCGGCGGCGTGGAGTGGGACCAGGGCGACGCTCGGCCCCTCGAGCACGAGCTGCGCCACCGCGAGGCCGCCGACGACGACGGCGAGCACGCCGCGCCAGGCGGCGCCGTTGGCGCCGAGCGAGAGCACGGCCAACGCCCGGACCACCAGGGCGGCCGCGAGGGCGATCGACCACCACGACACGCCGAAAAACAGCGCCGGGTCGAAGCGTGCCAGGTCGAACTGCGCCAGGAACTCGTTCATCGGCTCACCGTCCGGCCGCCCTCGCGGGCAGCGATCCCGGCCACGGCATGCTCCGCGATGACACCGGCGCCGTGGAGCGCGTCGAGCGACGCCTCGTCCAACCCCAGCACCTCGCGCAACACCGCCCGCGTGTGCTCACCCACGGCCGGCGGGGGTGACGGAGGCACGGCGTGCTCGCCGAACGGGCTGGCCAGCAGCGGCAACCGGCCCGCCTGCGCGTGCTCGACGTGCCGAACGAGCCCGCGGGCAGCGGTCTGCGGGTCCTCGAGCGCCTCGAGCAGGGTCGCGACCGGCGTCGCGGGTACGCCGACCGCGTTCAGCGCCTCGATCCAGTGCCCGCGCGGGCGCCCGGCGAAGCACGCGGCCAACACCGGCACGAGCGCCTCGCGGGCTTGGACGCGCCCGGCGTTCGACGCGAAGCGCGTATCGAGCGCGAGGTCGGGACGCCCGATGGCGTGGGCGAGCCGCTCGAACTGGCGGTCGTTGCCACACGCCACCACGAACGGCGCGTCCGCCGCCTCGAACGCCTGGTAGGGGACGATGGTCGGATGGGCGCTGCCGAGCCGCTCCGGCGCGCGACCGGTGAGCAGCGTGGCCTGGGTCTGGTTGACGAGGCTGGCGAGCGTCACGTCCCACAGCGCCATGTCGAGGTGCGCGCCCACGCCGGTGCGATCGCGCTCGCGCAGCGCCGCGAGGATGCCGACGGCTGCGTGCAGCCCCGTGAGGACGTCGATCCAGGCGACGCCCACCTTGGCAGGCGGGCCGCCCGGCTCGCCGGTCATGGCCATGACTCCCGTCAACGCCTGCAAGGCGACGTCGTAGCCGGGTTCGTTCGCCCGGGGACCCGTGCCGCCGAAGCCGGTGATCGAGCAGGTCACGAGCCGCGGCCGGCGCTCGCGCAGCGCGCGCGGATCGAGCCCGTACCGGTCGAGGTCGCCCGCCTTGAAGTTCTCGATCAGCACGTCGGCGTGGTCCGCGAGCCCCTGCACGAGCGCGGCGCCGCGCGGGTCCTTCAAGTCGATCGCCAGCGAGCGCTTGCCCCGGTTGGTGCTCAGGAAGTACGCCGACTCCGCCCGGTCGCCCTGCGCGTCGTGCGCGAACGGCGGCCCCCAGCCGCGGGTGTCGTCGCCGCGCGGCGGCTCGACCTTCCACACCGTGGCCCCCAGGTCGGCCAGTAGCTGGGTGGCGTAGGGACCGGCGAGGACGCGGGTCAGGTCGAGGACGCGCAGGGGTGCGAGCACGATCGTCCAGTGTACCGCGCGTCGGCGCGGCCTCCCGCCGCCGGCCCACGCCGACTCACGCTGCGTTCATCGTTCGTTGTCCGAGCGCTCGCCTGGCGGCGACGTCATGCTACGCTCCAATCCTCAACGTTCCATAGGAGGGACTCCATGCAGCATCTTGCACGGATCGTCATGCTCGTAGCGGCTGCCTGTTTCGGCGCGGCCTTCGCCCAGCAGACGCTCTCGATCGCCACCGGCGGCACCGGCGGCGTCTACTACCCGGTCGGCGGCGGTTACGCCCAGATCATCGACCAGTTCGTCGACGGCTTCAGCGGCTCGGTCGAGGTCACCAACGCCTCGGTCGAGAACGTCGCGTTCATCTCGCGCGGCGACAGCGACATCGCGCTCGTCCTCGCCGACACGGCCCTGGCCGCGTACGAGGGCACCGGCCGCTTCGGCTCGGGTGGCGACCTGCCGCAGCTCGCCAACCTACGCGCCATCACGATCGCCTACACGAATGCGGTGCACATCCTGACCGTCGAGGGCTCGGGCATCGAGAGCCTGGCCGACCTGGTCGGCAAGCGCGTGTCGGTCGGCGCTCCCGGCTCGGGCACCGAGGTCTCCGCGCAGACCATCCTGAACGCCAACGGCATCACCTACGACGACTTCGACGTCCAGCGCCTGTCGGTCAACGAGACCGCCGATGCGCTGCGCGACGGCGCCATCGACGCCGGCTTCTGGTCGGGCGGCGTGCCCACCGGCGGCGTCTTGAGCCTGGCCGAGACGCGCCAGATCAGGATCGTGCCGATCACGGCCGCCGAGGCCGCCAACGTCATCGCCGCCGATTCGACGTTCATCGAGTACACCTTCGCCGAAGGCGTGTACCGCGGCATCGCCGCCACACCGAGCGTCGGTACGCCGAACCTGATCATCGTGGCGAGCGAGATGTCCGAGGACCTCGCGTACGAGTTCACGAAGGCCCTCTTCGAGAACATCGGCGTCGTCCGGGCGATCCACCCGTCGGCGAACGAGACCGTTCCCGAGTTGGCCGCCGCGTCGCCGATCCCGCTCCACGCCGGCGCCGCGCGCTACTTCGAAGAGGTCGGGATCGCCATCCCAGACGCTCTGAAGGTCGACTGACCGTTCCCCTTGAACACACCTCGTGAGGGCAGGGGCAGGCGCGCGACGCGCCTGCCCCTGCTCGTGCTGGCCGGCGCCGGCTTCGTGGTGCTCGGGGTCAGCGCCGCCCTCATGGCGTACGAGGCGCTCTTCCGGCCCGGCCCCGAGCTGCTGGTGAGCACCAGCGACGGCGCCGAGGTGGTGCGCGTGCCGCTCCGGACCGATCCGACCTGGGAGGTGCGCTGGACCCACTCCGTAGCGGGTATCGTGGTTCGAGACATCTTCGCGTGGAGGGACGAGCGCATGCTCCTGACGGACACGCTCACCCCGCAGCTCGACGTCGCCGGTCTCGGCCACATCCCTGGCCGTGGTGACCTCCGGGACGACGGCGACGGGGGCTACTGGATCGCCGAGATCGACGAGCCGATCGATGGCGGGTCGTACGTCCTGCGGGTCGGCGGCGAGCGGGCACCGACCGTCCTCGTCCACGGCGCTCGCGAGTTCGACCTCACGAGCACGCATGCCGGCCAGCGGCTGCGCCTGGAGGTGCGCGTCCCATGATCGACCCGGAGAAGGGCGTCGTCATCGACGTCGAGCGTCCGTCGCTTCCCATCGCCGCCTGGGTCGCCGTCGTCGTGACGCTGCTCGCACTCGTGCTGGGCGCGTTCCAGCTCTACACCGCCGGCTACCGGCCGATGAACTTGTTCGTGCAGCG
>SLSM01000308.1 GCA_007130445.1 Trueperaceae bacterium
CCACCGACAGCATCCGGCCCCAGCTGACCTGTGGCGGCTGCGTGCCGAGGCCGAGGAACGACAGCGCCGCCTCGGCGACGATGGCGGTGCCCATGCCGAGCGTGGCGAGCACCAGCGCCGGAGCCCAGGCGTTGATCAGGATGTGCTTGAAGAGCACGATCACGTGGCTCTGGCCGAGCGCCTTGGCGGCCTCGACGAACTCCTCGTTCTTCACCGCCAGCACGTCCGAGCGCACCACACGCGCCATGGTCGGAATGCGAACGATCGCGATCGCGACCATGGCGTTGACGATGTTCGGCCCCAGCGCGGCCACGATGGCGATCGCCAGCAAGATGCCCGGCAACGCCAGCAGCACGTCCATGACGCGCATGATGATGTCGTCCACGATGCCGCCGACGTAGCCCGAGATGGCGCCTAGGATCACGCCGAACACCAGCGAGATGCCCGTCGCGATCAGGCCGACCATCAGCGAGACGCGCGCGCCGATGATCAGACGCGACAGCAGGTCGCGCCCGAGCTCGTCGGCGCCCAGGATGTAGCGGGTGTTGAACTCGCCGTCGACCCAGATCCCGCGGGGCGCCTCGTAGCGCTCCCAGATGTCCTGCCGCAGCGGGTCCATGGGCGTGATCCAGGGGCCGATCAAGGCGACCACCACCAGGCCGACGATGATCACCGAGCCGAACATGATGCTCTTGTTGCGAAACACGCGCCGCAGCGTGGGGTTCATGCGCCGCCGCGTGGCAGCAGCAGGGGCACCGGTGGCACTAGTCATAGCGGATCCTCGGGTTGATCAGGCTGTACGAGAGGTCGACGAGCAGGTTGGCGATCGCGAACACGACGGCGAGCATCAGCACGCTCCCCTGCACCACGGGGAAGTCGCGCTGGCTGATGGCGCTCACGATCAGGCGCCCGACGCCGGGCCAGGCGAAGACGACCTCGATGACGATCGCGCCGCCGAGCAGCGCGCCGAACTGGACACCGACCACCGTGACGACGGGGAGCAGCGCGTTCTTGAGCGCGTGGCCGTACACGACGGTGATGCCGCGCAGGCCCTTGGCGCGGGCCGTGCGCACGTAATCGCGGTTGAGCACCTCGAGCAGGCTGGAGCGCGTCAGGCGCGTGATGAGGGCCATGATCGAGGTGCCGAGCGCCAGCGCGGGCAACAGCACGTAGCGGAAGTGGTCCCACAGCACCACGAAATCGAACTGCGTGACGATCGCGATGATCGCGTCGGAGAAGCTGGGCCCGCGCGACCCGATCGGCAACCACGGGACGTGCAGCGCGATCTGCGACAGCAGGATCAGGCCGACCCAGAAGTTCGGTGCGGCCACTCCGACGAGGGCCGCGAACATCGACCCGAAGTCGATCCACGAGTTGCGCCGCACCGCCGACAGCACCCCGAGCGGTATGCCCACCCCCACCGCCAGCACCAGCGACCACAGCGCGAGTTCGATCGTGGCCGGCATGCGCTCGAAGATCAGCAGCGTCACCGGCAGCTGGCTCCTGATGCCCGTGCCGAGGTCGCCCTGCAGCGCGTTCCCGAGCCAGATGAGGTACTGCATCGGCAACGGCCGGTCGAAGCCGTAGATGCGGTTGAGTCGCTCGACGTCCGCCTCCGTGGCGTCCTCGCCCAGCATGATCCGCACGGGATCACCGGGCGCGAGGTGCACCAGCATGAAGACGATGATCGACACCCCGAGCAGGATGACGACCAGTGACAGCATCCGCCGGACGATGTACTTCAGCATCTCGAGATGTCCTTCACGCGCCTACCGTACCAGCGTCAGCGCAGACTGCGGCCGCGACAGGAAGCGCGCTCCGTCGGCCGTGACGACGACGTCCTGCTCCGGCCCGACGGGGTGACCGTCGACGTCGGTGACGCCGTGCACGACCGGTTCGACGGTGTAGACCTCGCCCTCGACCAAGGCGCCCATGCCGCGCTCGCCGTAGCGGTCGCCGAGCGGCGCGAGCGTGGTCCCGCCGTCGTGGACCGTGCGGCCGATCTGGTGGCCGAGGGCGTGCGTGTAGGGCGTCACACCGTACGACTCGAGCGCGGCCCGTGCCACGGCGTCGACTTCAAAGCCACGCACGCCGGGGCGCATCGCCTCCACGGAGCGGTGCACGGCCGCCATGGCGGCGTCGAAGCGGTGCTGCACCTCGGGCGGCGGCGCGCTCTCGCCCTCGCGCAACACGTAGTAGGTGTGCATCACGTCGCTGCTGTAGCCCTCGACGAACACACCCATGTCGATCACCACCGTGTCGCCGGGCGTGATCGGCGCCTCGCCCGCCGTGCGGTGGCCGAGGCCGGCGCGACCGGTCATCACGGCGGCGCCGTCGCTGAACGAGTGCGTCACGCCGAGCTCGCGCTGGCGCCCCTTGA
Source organism: Trueperaceae bacterium (assembly GCA_007130445.1). Classification (GTDB taxonomy): domain Bacteria; phylum Deinococcota; class Deinococci; order Deinococcales; family Trueperaceae; genus CSSed10-48. Next base: position 2,381 of record SLSM01000308.1, read on the forward strand.
TGAACTCGGCGACGTCGCGCTCGCTCATCCCGCTGCGCATGAAGCGGCCCGCCTCGTCGTGCAACTGCTGGGTGAGCTCGATCGCACGCGTGATCCGGCGCAACTCTTCACTCGTCTTGCGCGCCCGCAACGGCTCGAGCACCGGCGCCGACGAGACCGCGCGACGGCCGATGGTGTCGTCGCCCAACACCAGTTCGAGCTTGCGCAGCAGACCGACGGTCAGGCCGTCGAGCAGGTAGTCGTCGACGTGCTGGTTGAGCGCGAAGGTGCTCGGCGCGAGCCTCGCGACCACGTCGCGAAGGTGCTGGTCGAGCCCCTCGCGACCGTAGGCGACGACCTCGCCGAACACGCCGGGCGCCTCGATGCCCGTGCGGTCGTAATCGGCGACGATCGCGATCTTGTCGCCGGAGCGGGTGAACACGAAGGCCGACAGGCCGACCATCGCCTCGCCCGCGAACAGGAGCGTCGACTGGTCGCTGCCCTCGCGACAGAACACGATCCAGGCGTCGGCCGGCAGATCGGGCATGAGGGCGTCGAGCTGGGCGTGTTTCTGCCGGATGAGCGTGAGGTCCTGCGTGTTCACGTGGCTGCTCCTGGATCGGGACTCGGGCGGCCCTGCCGCTGGCGCCGTGACACGGCGCATGAAGCCTCAGCGTACCGCATGACCACTCGTCCCCTAAGCCGCCGGCGCCGGACCCCGTGCAACGCGAGCCCCCGTCTGCTACCATGCGCGCACCGTGAAACTGCTGCTGACCATCGTGCAGGACGCTGACGTCGGCAAGCTCGAGCAGGCTTTGCGCGAGCAGGGCCATCAGTCGACGAAACTGGCCTCGACCGGCGGGTTCCTCCGCGAGGGGAACACCACGCTGCTCATCGGGGTCGAGGACCGCGACGTGTCGAGCGTCAAGGAGATCATCCACGCCAACTGCCGCGAGCGCACCAAGGTGGTGACGGCCGGCTCACCGCTGCACGCGGTGGAGGGGGCCTTCGCCAGCCAGCCGATGGAGGTGCCCGTCGGCGGAGCCATCGTGTTCGTGCTGGCGGTGGAGTCGTTCGACCGGCTCTGAGGCGAGCCGGACGCCAGCCGACCCGGCTCAGCCCACCAGGCCGCGCTCGATCGCCCAGCGCACCAACTCCGCCCGGCTGCGCACGCCGAGCTTCTCGGAGGCGCGCTCCCGGTACGTCGCGACGGTCTTCTCGGAGATGCCCAGCGCCTCCGCGATCTCGCGGTACGTGTTGCCTTCGGCGATCTGCTTGACCACCTCGAGTTCGCGCCCGGTCAGCTTCACGTGCTTGTACGGGTCGCCCTGGGCCATCTCACGTGCCAGCTCGGCGAGCAGCTTGGCGGGCGCGTAGTACTCGCCTCGCGCCACGGCCAGGATGGCGTCGACCAGTTGCGTCTCCAGCGAGCTCTTGGGCACGTAACCGCTGCCCCCGGCTTCCAGGAAGCCCTGCACGTACTCCGGATCCTCGTGCATCGACAACGCCACGAGGCGCGCCGCCGGGATCGTCTTGCGCAGGGCCCGGGCGGTCTCGATGCCGTTCATGCCCGGGAGCGACAAGTCGAGCAGCACCACGTCAGGCGAGACCGCCGCGACGCGGGCCAGCGCCTCCTCGCCGCTCTCGGCCTCGCCCACCACCTCGAGCATGTCGTGATGCGCCAGCAGCGCGCGCACGCCGGCACGGACGATCGCGTGGTCGTCGACCAGGAACAGGCGCACCCGGCCGTTTCCTGCCCCTTCGGCTGGACCGGTCGAGGCGGGCCTCACGCGCGCCGGCTCGGCAGTCGCGCGTACACCGAGCACCCCTCACCGCGCGCGCTCTCGATGCCGAGGCTACCGCCGAGCAGTTCCAGGCGCTCGCGCATGCCCATCAGACCCACCTGCTCGGCGGCCGCGAGCGCTCGCGGATCGAAGCCGACACCGTCGTCCTCCACTACCAGCTGAACGCCGCCGTGCGACACGGAGACGACCACCGACGCGGCCCGGGCACCGGCGTGGCGCACCACGTTGGTGAGCGCCTCTTGCGCCACGCGGTACAGCACCGTCTCCTCCTGACGGCCCAGCCGCGTCGACAGCGTCACCAAGACGCGCACCTCGATGCCGTAGCGTTCGAACGTGTCGCGCGCGAACCGCCGCAGCGCGGCCTCCAGGCCGAGCTCGTCGAGCACCGAGGGGCGCAGGTCGAGCGCGATGCGGCGAACGTCGGCCAGCGTGATCGAGGCGATCTCCTTGAGCTTGGCGAGGTCCTCGGGGTCGG
>SLSM01000141.1 GCA_007130445.1 Trueperaceae bacterium
ACGATCAGCTGGTCGAGCGGGCTGCGGCGCTCGTTGCACCACATCACGCCGTCCAAGTCGTAGTTGCGCACCTGGTCCTCGACCATCGAGAGGATCCAGTTGCGGTAGTCGGGGTTGCTGGTGCTGGGCTCGCCGCCGATGCGGCCGAAGACGTCGACCTCGAGGGCCTGTGGCAGGTTCGGGATGGCGACGTTGTTCACGGAGCCGTGTCCGGCGTACTTGAAGAACGGTTCCATCAGTTCGATGAACACCTGCATCCCGCGAGCGCGGGCGGCAGGGATCACCATATCGAGGACGTTGCGCCCGTCCATCTCGGTGTCCTTCGCCTTGTAGTCCTTGATGAAGGTGTTGGCGTAGTACCGGGGGTCGGGGTCGAAGTACGCGCCGCCTTTCATCGCGAAGGGCTCCGGGACGCCGTGGTCGGGCCAACCGTCGAGCTTGTGGGAGATGCTGCGGCCGGCCTTCAGGCCGAGCCACGACACCGTACCGATCATCAGCACGTTGACGCCGACGCGCTCCTGCAGCGTGTCGAGGACTTCGTCCACGCCCTCGTCGATGAAGCTGATGGGACTGATCTGGATGGCGACGAACTTGTCGGCTGGATCGGGTCGGCTCACGCGGCTACCTCCGGTATGCTGCAGGCACGAAGCTGACACCGCGCGCCGGTGAGGACGCAGGGTAACGCCCGTGCGAGCGCTTGACACCGACGACGGCGCTGCCTATGCTCGCCGTGTCGATTGTCGACAATCTGCGCGTCAGGATAGGGGCCCGATCCCCGCGTGTCAAGGAAGGTGCCTCACGAGTCATGGATGAGCGTAAACCGCAGACCAACCTCACCGGTGTCGATACCCGCCCGTTGCGACAGCAGATCGCCGACGCGCTCCAGAGCGCCATCCTCGGCGGTGAGATGAAGCCGGGCGAGGCGTTGGTCGAGACGGAGATCGCCTCGCGCCTCGGCGTGAGTCGTGCGCCCGTGCGTGAGGCGCTGCAGCTGCTCGCGAACAGCGGCCTCGTCGAGACGGTCCCATATCGCGGCACGACCGTTCGCGCGCTCAGCCCCAGCGACATCGAGGAGGTCTACAGCCTGCGCACCGTGCTCGAGACCTTCGCGCTCCGGCGCGCCATGGCTCGTGACGGCGCCGCGTTGGTCCTCGAACTGCGCGCGATCTGCGACGCGATGGCGCTGCACGCCGCCGCCGGCGACTGGGCCAAGGTGTCGGCCGAGGACGAGCGGTTCCACCACACACTCATCGCGCGCGCGGACCACCGACTGCTCGATCACGTGTGGAGCGAGGTCCACGTCCGAGTGCGCCAGATCATGGCGCTCCGCAACCTCCAGAACGACGACAGCATGACCGTCGTCTACAACCACTTCCCGATCCTCGAGGCCATCGAGGACGGCGACGGCGAGACGGCACGCCGTCGCCTCGCCGATCACATCGCGACGGCGGCCGACCTCGTCGCCTCGTCCGATGGCGCCGCCGAGGGCGCGTTTGCAACGTCCGATACCGACTCCGCGCTGGCTGCCGGCCGCTGACGCCCGCGTCCGCCGGCCCGCGGCCCACCCCCAGTGACGAGTAGCGACCGGCGCACGTCGCCGGCATCGAGAGGAGTTCTCATGCGTGACGTCGTGTCCGCACGCGCCCGTGCGATCGAGATCAGCCCCCAGACCTCGCTCGCGACGACCGACCTGATCAACCTCGCCTCGGGTACACCCGACTTCGACGTACCGGCCTTCGTCCTCGACGCGATGATCGAGTCGCTCCGCGAGCGCAAGCTGCAGTACACCGCCTGGAGCGGCATGCCTGCGCTGCGCCGTGCGATCGCGGGCAAGCTGCTACGGGAGAACGCTCTCGAGGTCGATCCGGACAGCGAGGTGCTCGTCACCGCCGGCGCGCAAGAGGCGCTCATGACCGTGCTCATGACGCTCCTCGACGCGGGTGACGAGGTGATCATCACGGATCCCCACTACGGCGTGTACACGCGGGCCGTGACCATCGCCGGCGGCACCATGGTGCGGGTCCCGACGACACGAGCGTCGGGCTTCGTGCCCGATCCCTCCCAGATCGAAGCTGCCGTGACCGAGAGGACGAAGGCCGTGATCGTCGTCTCGCCCAGCAACCCGACGGGTGCCGTGTTCCCGCGCGACGTGTTGGAGGGCATCGTGCGGATCGCGTCCGAGCGCGATCTGGTCGTGATCTCGGACGAGATCTACGAGCACTACGTCTTCGACGACGCCGTTCATACGAGCATGGCGACGTTCCCCGGTGCCCGCGAGCGGACCATCACGATCAACAGCCTGTCGAAAGGGTACGCGTTGACCGGGGTCCGGCTGGGCTACGTCGTCGCCCCCGAGCCCCTGATCCGGGCGATGCTGCCGTTCCACCACGGCATGACGATCTGCGCGCCCATCACCGCCCAGTACGGTGCGGTCGCGGCGTTCGAGGCCGACCGCGAGTGGTTCGTGCCGATCCTCGCCGAGTACGACCGTCGCCGCCGCGCGTGGATGCAGGCCCTCGACGAGGTCGACGTCCCCTACGCTCGGCCGCGAGGCGCGTACTACGTGGCCGTCGACGTCAGCGAGTGCGGTCTCGACCTCCCGACGTTCGTGCGGCGCGCGCGTGACGAGGCGGGTCTCCAACTCGGCGCCGGCGGCGCTGGCTGCCTGCGAGGCTCGCTCATGCAGGCGTCGCCGCGTCTCGAGGAGGGCTTGGAGCGCCTGCAGGCGTTCGTGCACTCGTTGCGCCGGGCAGGCTGAGCGCGCGCCAACCGCCGCGACCGAGGCCACCTTGACAGTGGGTGTCGTAGGTCGCATACTGCGCTCCAAGCATCGGGTCGTCGACAATCGACAGGTGCTCACTGACCGCCCGATGCCCACAGTGGGGCAGGGTCGTCCCCTGCTCCACAGCACGTGGCCCACAGCCATCCGAACCCAGGAGGTACGACCATGCGCATCGCCCGTCCGCTCCAGGCCGCCCTGCTCGGCGCGCTGCTCGTCATCAGCGCCCTCGCGGGGACTGCAGCCGCGCAGCGCTCAGGAGGCGAGCTCGTCTTCGGCGTCAACCGCGAGGCCGACATGCTCGACCTCCACGTCGGCTCGTCACGCTACGACCTCGTGCCAGCGGCGCAGATATACGACACGCTGCTCTTCCTCACCGAGGGCGGTGAGTTCCTGCCGTGGTTGGCCGAAGAGGTCACGTTCAACGACGACGCCACCGAGTACACGATCCGGCTCCGTCCCGGCGTCACCTTCCATGACGGCACGCCGCTCGACGCCGAGGCGCTGCGGTTCAACTTCGACCGCATCGTCGATCCTGCAACCATGAGCGCCAAGGCGGTCGGTGAGATGGGGCCGTACAACCGCACCGAGGTCGTCGACGACCTGACCGTCGTGGTGCACTTCGACGCGTCGTACCCTGGCTTCCTCGCCGCGATCTCCGACTGGCGCTCCGGCGGACCGCACTCGCCGGCCGCGATCCAGGCCGATCCCGACGGCTACCGCTTCGCGCCCGTCGGCACCGGCCCGTTCCGCTTCGTGGAGTGGGTCCAGGGCAACCGCATCGTCCTCGAGCGCAACCCGGACTACGCCTGGCCTCGCCCCGGTACGAGCAACGACGGCCCCGCCTACCTCGATCGCGTGGTCTTCCGCACCATCGCCGAGGACGGCTCGCGCGTGGTCTCATTGCGCAACCGTGAGATCGACGGCCTGCTCCGTCTCCCGCCGCAGGACCTGGCCGGCTTCCAGAACGACGCGAACTTCGTCGTGACGCGCGCCACGCTCCCCGGCTCCGGCGTGCTGCTGATCGTCAACGGTGGCAAGGCCCCCACCAACGACCTGGCGTTCCGCCAGGCGCTCCTGCACGTCGTGTCTCCCGATCAGATCTCGCGCGTCGGCTACTTCGGAGCCTGGCCGCCCCACCGCGGCTCGGTGCTCTCCGAGTCGAACCCCGACTTCGTCGACGTCAGCGACATGTTCCCGTTCGACCCCGAGCGCGCCGCGCAGCTCCTCGACGAGGGCGGCTGGGTCATGGGTGCCGACGGCGTGCGCGTCAAGGACGGCAACCGGGCCGAGCTCGTCTACATCGGCTTCCCGAGCTCTGAGACCACCCGGACCATGGAGTTGATCCAGGCGCTCGTCGGGCCGCTCGGCATCCGCATCCAGATCACCGAGCTCGAGTCGGGTGCCATCCACGCCGCCCGCCAGGCCGGTGAGCACCACATCGCCCACCTGACCTTCATCTACACCGACTCGCACTTCCTGCGCACGCTCTTCCACAGCGAGAACATCGGCCGCGGCTGGAACTTCATCCACAAGGTCGACGAAGACCTCGACGCGCTGCTCGAAGCGGTGCAGATCGAAGCCGACCTCGAGCGCCGCGCCGAACTCGCGGACCGCATCCAGCGCCACGTGCTCGAGCAGGGCTACGTGCTGCCGACCGTCTACCAGCACACCATCAACGTGTATGGCGCGCACGTCAACGACGTCGAGTCGTACCCGGTCTACGGCGAGGCTCCGTACTTCTACGACACCTGGCTCGACTGATCCCCACGCAATGACGGCGGTCGGCGCGCACGCGCGCCGACCGCCACACACCTCGACCTCGACGCGGGTCCGGGCCCCGGCGCCTGCGGA
>SLSM01000105.1 GCA_007130445.1 Trueperaceae bacterium
CAAGAAGGACCCGGGCGCCTACGCGCACAACCCGACCTACACCATCCAGTTGATCTACGACTCGATCGAGGACCTCGCGGGCGCGCTCGACGCGAACGTCATGGCCGGCATCACCCGCCCCGGTGACGGGGTTGCGCTGGCGTCCACCGGCAGCTACGGGCTCGACGCCTCCACCTCGACCCTGTTGGCGAGCGCGACGCGGCCGAGCGGCCTGCTGCAGGTCAGCGATATGCGTCAGCTTCGCTCCGCCGTCCAGGTCGCCGACTACGGCGTCATCGAGCGGCTGCACCGCAACCCGCCTGGCCACTTCGACGGCACGTCACAGTCGTGGCGCTACTGGGACGGCGCAGGCGTCGTGCCCGCATCGTGCTCGACCTGCCACACCGCCACCGGCATGGACTTCTTCATCCAGCATGGCGTGCAGATCGCGCACGAGCCGAGCCAGGGCATGGCCTGCCTCACCTGCCACACGGACGAGGTCGAGTTCGGCCTCATCGAGCTCGAGAACGTGACCTTCCCCAGCGGCGAGGTCCTCAGCTTCGGCACCTCGGGCGACAACATGTGCGCGGTGTGCCACCAGGGCCGCGCCTCGGGCGACACCGTGAACCAGCGCATCGGCGCCACCGGCGACGACATGATCAACGATCGCCTCGGCTTCGTCAACATCCACTACTTCTCGTCGGCGGCGACCCGCTTCGGCAACGAGGCGCGCGGCGGGTACCAGTACGCAGACAAGGACTACGTCGGCTTCTTCGAGCACGACATGGACGTCATGACCTGCACGCAGTGCCACGACGCGCACAGCGGCCGGATCGACATCGTGAACACGTGCTCGGATTGCCACACCGGCGTGGCGACGATCGCCGACATCCGCGACCTACGCTGGTTCGACGGCGACTTCGACGGCACCGGCGACCTGTCGATCGGCACCTACTACGCCATCAAGAACCTGCAGGAGATGCTCTACGAGGCGATCCTGGCCCATGCGCGCGACGAGGTCGGCACGCCGATCGGTTACTTCGACGCGCACCCGTACTTCTTCATCGACACCGATGGGGACGGCGTCATCTCGCGCGAAGAGGCCGTGCGCCCGAACCTCTACAACCAGTTCACGCCGCGCCTGCTGCGCGCCGCCTACAACTACCAGTACGCCAAGAAGGACACCGGCTCCTACGCCCACAACGGCCAGTACATCATCCAGTTGCTGCACGACTCGCTCGAGGACCTCGGCGTCGACGTCAGCGATATGGACCGGCCGGACGCGAGCCTCTACTGAGGCCGGTCACCCAGGCGGCCGCCACCTCCGGCGCCTGAGCTCGACACGCTCGACGAGCACGTAGCGGGGCCCGATCACGACGGTCGGGTCCCGCTCTTCGTTCACGCTTGCGATGACGACGTTCGCAAGCGCGTGTGCAAGCGCCATACCTACACAGAGGAGAGCGCTTCCAGTGCAGCCGTGACCTCCGACGCCACGCCGGCCACACCGACGATGCTGTCCTCGACCGACTCCGTACCGAGGTCGTCAACGTCTCCCTCCCCAGTGCCGCGCATCCCACCAGCTAGCTCGAACGCGGCATCTGATCGCGCCTCGAAGGTCGCCCGCCGGTTGTCACGGACGTAGCGCAGCAGCCAGTCCGCCCGCTCTTCCTCCCCCACCGCTCGGAAGAGCCGCGCTGCACTCACGAGGGCGCCGAGCGTCGCAGCCACCAGCTCAGCCTGCGTCGCCCGAGCCAGCGCGTCTCGCAGCACCTCGCGCGCCACGGCGATCTCGCCGCGACCGAGCGCCGCCTCTGCCTCGGAGCATCGGCACGCTATGCGGCGGGCCTCGCTCGGCAAGCGACCGTGGTACCACCACGGATCCGGTCCTCGGCCGACGTCGGCGAGCCATGCGACGGCTCTCTCGTGATCTCCGGACAGCAACGCCGCCCGCGCCATGGTCTCCAGCGCGAAGTCGAACCCGGCGTCCGAGCCGTGCGCGCTCCGATGCAGGTCCAGCGCCTTGCGAGACCATGTCTCGGCCGCCGCGACGTCTCGCTGCGCCAGCGCGACACGACCGAGCAGCGCCACGGCGCCCGTCATCACGTCCCCGAACTGCTCGCGGGCGTGCGCGAAGGCAGACCTTCGCAGCGTTCGGCATGCGAGCGCCTCGGCTCGATCCAGGCGACCGCTCTCGAGGTACGCGAGGGCGAGCTGGTTGCGAGCGGAGAACGTATCCGACGACACTGCCTCGGCGTCGATGACGTACGGCCTCGTCGCGCGCAGCGCGCGTTCGCTCCGTGTGAACTCACCGAGGAGTCGCTCGAGCCCCGAGATGCTGAGCAGAACGCCTCTCAGGACCGGGGTCGCCTCGGCCGCGCGAGCACGCGCCTCCAAAGCACGAGAGAGGCCCAACGCCTCGCTGACGCAGTGCATGCCCACAGCGATGTTGTTCAGCATCGTCAGCTCGGAGTTGACGTCACCGAGCTCTCGCGCTCCGACCGCCGCCGCCTCGTACGCCGGCCTGGCCTCCTCATGTCGGCCCTGCCGGTCCAGCGCGAGCCCCAACCCCATGATGAGCCAGAACCAGTTGAAGGTATCGACGCGACCCTTCGCCAGTCGCACACCCTCGCGCAGGCCCGCCTCGCCGTAGTCACCCCGGCCGGCCCAGATCTTGGCGTAGTCGATGCCGGCCTGCAGCAACACACGAAGCGGCCCCTCGGACGGTGCGTTCGCGAGCGCCTCGACGAGGAGTTCCTCGACCAGGTCGTTCCTCCCTCGTGCCGAGCGGAACACGAGGAGGCCACCGAGTGCATCGTGCAACAGGTCGTGACGATCGTGCGTGACGACCCACCGCCACGCGGCCTTCACGTTCTCGAGATCGACCTCGATCTCGTCCAACAGCCGCCCGCCGTCGGGACGCGCTCGTGCGAAGCGCCGATCGGCGAGCATGCGGAGGTAGTGACGCGCGTGCCGCTCACGCGCCGCATCGAGCTCGGCGCCATGCGCCAGCGCACGCTCACGCGCCACGTGCCACACCAGCGGATGGCGGCTGAAACGCCCATCGGCACCACGCCGCAAGAACGACTTGTTCACGAGCGCCAACATCGTCGGCATCTCGGCCTCAGCCACCTCACGCGCCGCATCGAGGGTGAAGCCACCACGGAACACCGCCGCACGCCGCATCACAGCCCGCTCGCGCGGCTGCAACAACGACCACGACTCCTCGAGCACACGCCGAACGCTCGCATGCCGAGGCGACCGGTCGGGGGCGTCGCTCTCGAGCACGTCGATCCCACGCGCGAGCTCGGCATCGATGGCCGCGACGTCCATCACACGGAGCCAAGCCGCGGCCAGCTCGATGGCGAGCGGCGAGCCCTCCACACGCTCCACGATCCGTTCGATCACGTCGACCTGGTGCTGAGCGTCGGGATCGAACGCCGGCGCGGCGCGACGGCCCGCTGCGACGAAGAGCGCCGCCGCGTCGGAGGGCTCCGTGAGACTGGCAGCGCCGTCGACCGCGGCTGTCTGCGGGCTCCGATCGCGACCGTACGCCTCGACCACTCGGCACGCCAGTCCCGCTACGTCGTAGCGCCACTCCGCGGCCAACCCCAACGCGACCCTCGACGTCGCGAGGACGCGCAACGTCGGGGCCCCGACGAGGAACTCGTGCACCAACGAAGCGATGCACTCGAGATGCTCGACGTTGTCGAGCACCAACAGGAGCTCGCGCGACGCCAACCAGCGAACGATCTGCACCTCGGCATCACCACGCTCGTCGATCCGGAGTCCAACGGTCGCGGCGATCGCCGCGAGGACGTCCTGTCGACTCCTCGCCGTCGTCAGGTCCACCACTCGGGCGCCGTTCGCGAACGTCGACACCATGGTGCGAGCGACCTCGAGCGCAAGACGCGTCTTCCCGATGCCGCCCGGTCCCACGAGCGTCAGCAGACGACACCCCGGATCCGTGACGCGCGCAACGACGTCGCCCAACGCACGGCGGCGCCCCACCAACGGTGTAAGGGGTGCCGGCACGACCAAGGCACCCCGGTCCCCACCGCTCATCTGCGACGCATGCACGGATGCCGCAGCGCTTCCTTCCTGCCCCGACCGCACCGCCTCCGCCACCTCCACCGTCGCAGCCTCCGGCTCGACACCCAACTCATCACGACAACGCTCCACGAACGCCTCGAACACAGCCAGCGCCTCACCACGCGCACCACGACGCGCCAACGCAACCAACAGCCGCCGCACCACCACCTCGTCGAAAGCATCGGCTTGCTGCAACGTCGACAACACCGCGACGGCCTCCTCCAACCCACCGGCCTCGAGCGCCGCATCCGCGACGTGCAAACCCACCGTCCGCACCTCGTCACGCACACCCGAACGCTCGATCTCCAGCCACGAATCGAACTCCGGCGCCCCCGGCACCGACACCCCAGCGAGCAACTCGCCGTCTACCAACCGCCACGCATCCGCCCACCGACCGTCCTGGCGGGTCTCGAGGAACGCCTCGAGATCACTGCGCACCGACCACCGCACCCTGGTCCGCTCCCGCTCGAACCCGACCACCAGCGGATCCCGCACGAGTTTCGCCAACATCGGCCGCAAGTTCCCACGCGCCGTCGCCTCCGGCCGATCAGGCC